>CADBLC010000039.1 GCA_902795385.1 Fibrobacter succinogenes
AAGTTTTCGTTGTGATTTTTTACAACAATCGCGGAAGGTAAATCTTTTTATATCTTTATTTTTGGATTATTTCTGCAAATTCGCGCCATTTAAGGCCAATTTATATAATAAATTATAGCTGATGGAAACGCTCAATCTTACAACAAACGAGGAGCACATCGTAAGCGTGCTCCTGAAAAAGAATCCCAAGCTGGACGAAGGGATTCTTAAGAGAGCTGTTGCCTTTATCGCCGATGCACATGACGGACAATACCGCAAGAGCGGCATGCCCTATACCGAGCACCCCTACGAAGTCGCCAAGATCCTGGCCGACCTGAAGCAGGACCAGGCAACCGTGCTCGCCGGACTGCTCCACGACGTCGTGGAAGACACTCCGCATACCCTCAAGGAGATTTCCGAGAAATTCGGAGAGGACACCGCCTTCATGGTGGACGCGGTCACGAAGATTACCGCCGTCCAAGAGGCGAGCAAGACCGCACAAAAGGCCGGTACCTACCGCAAGCTCATTACCGCCATGGCCAAAGACCCGCGGGTCATCATGATCAAGATTGCCGACCGCATCCACAACATGCGCACCATGCAATACATGAGGCCCGAGAAGTGCAAACAGATTGCCCAGGAAACGCTCGACATTTACGTCCCCCTCACCCACCGCTTCGGCTTGTACAAGCTCAAGACCGAACTCGAGGACCTCAGTTTCAAGTACGTGAACCCGGTCGAGTACCAGAAGCTCGTGGACGCCCTCATCGAGGGAAAGGACAAGCGCGAAAAATACGTGCAGTCCGTCATAGGCCCGCTCCAGATCAAGATGGCGCTCGAAGACTTCGACTGCACCATCCAGGGGCGCACCAAGAACATCTACAGCATCTACAACAAGATGCTCAGCCGAGACTGCCAGTTCGAGGACATTTTCGATATCTTCGCCATCCGCATCATCGTGGAGACGATTCCCGAATGCTACCTGGCGCTCGGCTACGTCCACAACCTGTGGACGCCGCTCCAGAGCCGCTTCAAGGACTACATCGCGACTCCCAAGCCGAACCTGTACCAGAGCATCCACACCACGGTCATCGGTCCCGAGAACAAGATGGTGGAAGTCCAGATCCGCACGAAGGACATGGACCTGACCGCCGAGAAGGGATTCGCCGCACACTGGGCCTACAAGATGGAAACCCAGCACGAGGGCGAGGAACTCGCATGGCTCGACCACATGGTCAAGTTGCAGTCCGAAATCTCGGACTCCAAGGAATACCTTGACTTCTTGAAGGTGGACCTCAAGCCCGAGGGCATGACTGTATTTACGCCGAAGGGGGCCTCCATCGAACTGCCCGAAGGGGCTATCGTGCTCGACTTCGCCTTCGCCGTCCACACCGAACTCGGGCTGCACTGCATTGGCGCCCGCATCAACGAAGAAGTGGTGAGCCTCGACAAACCCATCCAGCACGGCGCGACCATCCAGATCTTGAAGAGCCCGGCCCAAGAGCCCAGTCCCGAATGGCTGGACATGGTCAAGACGGTCAAGGCCAAGCAGGAACTGCGCAAGTGGATGAAGACGAGCATCATCCAACAGTCGCTGGACCTCGGCAAGGAAATCTGGACGCGCGAACTCAGGATGGCCAAGATAGAGAAGGAGAAGCGCCCGAAGGAAGAGGAAATCAACAAGTACTTCGGGACCATGAACCTGGACGACTTCTACGAACGTATCGGCCAGGGCGAACTCCCGCTGCAGGACGTCCACCGCTTTTTGACTGGCGAGGACATCGACACGAAGGACCGTTCCGCGCTCCGATTCTTCCCCACGTTCGGCAAGGACAAGAAGGGAATCGTCACCGACGACATGCCCCTGATTATCGGGCAAGAAACGAGTCTCGTGATTCACTTTGCCACATGCTGCGGCCCCGTGCCCGGCGACAAGATTGTCGGCGTGATGCGCCCGCAGATAGGCATCGAGGTCCACAACATCAACTGTCCCTGCCTCAAGGACTTCCCTGCAGAACAGCAGCTGCCCGTGGAATGGAGCGCCGACGTATCGAAGCCCTTCACGACGCACCTCACTATAGTGACCGACAACCGCAAGAACATTACCCTCGACATATTGCAGGAACTCAAGAACGCCGGGCTGAACCTGGAACGCATGAGCGTGGCAAGCAACGAGTCTTCGGGAAGAATCCGCATGGAGTTCAAGGCCTTCCGCAAGGAGCAGGTGGACAGCATGGTGAACAAGATTCATAAAATCAGCGGAGTACGGGAGGTGACCAAGGCATGATTACCCCGCTACACCACAGCGACTATACGCTCAAGAACCGCGCCTTCAACTGCCGCATGCGCAACCGCTATTACGAAGAGGTGTACTATGCGTTCAGGGCGCTGTTGCCGAGCGACACGTCCGACAACAAGTCGAGCGGCGGGTCCAATTCCATCTGGTACCAGAACCTGAGCCAAGAAGTCAGGCGCTACGAGCACCTCATCACCACGTGTCTCGAGTATGCGCAGGCGGCCATCTTCTACGGCAAGGCCGACTATGCCACGCTGTATTCCAAGGACAAGCGCTGGGGTATTTTGCAGGAGGAAATCTTCCTCGTGCACTTTTTGCAGGAACTGCTTTCCACCATCCGCTACATTATCGCAAGGCTTGACACCGACAAGATGCTCCAGGACTGGAGCAACACTATCCAGGACATGAAATCCAAGCCCGTCCGCTACGGGTTCGTCAATACCATCCAAGAGAAACTCGACGCCATGTCGTCGGCCACCATCGACGAATTCAAGGACTTGCTCAAACACGTGCTCGACCGATTCCAGATCGGCAACACGCTGTTCGGCACTATCCAGGAGCTGCAAAACTTTTATTAGACGAGAGAACGGGCTTCGCCCTACAGACGAGAGACGAGAGAATGTCAGAATACATTATATTATCAATCTTCCTATTCCTGGGCGCGTTCATCGCGGCAGCGGCGACCGTCACAGGACTTTTGCTCGGCTACCGCACCAAGAACACCAAGAACAAGATGGCGCCCTACGAATGCGGCATGGAAACCATCGGTAACGCCCGAATCCAGTTCAAGGTCGGCTACTACCTGTTCGCGCTCCTGTTCCTCGTCTTCGACATCGAAGCGCTCTTCCTGTTTCCCGTCATGATGTACTTCAAGCAGATTGTTACCGGACAGGCGGGGCTCTCCCCCGCGATTGTCATCATCGACCTCGCGATATTCATGGCTATACTCGTCTCAGGCCTCGCCTACGCCTGGAAAAAAGGAATTCTCAAATGGGAATAGTCAATTTAGCCCCCAAGATACTGGACCCGATACCGGGCGGCAAGTACGTAGTGAACGCTATAGACTATGTCGTCAACTGGGCCCGTGCAAACTCCATTTGGCCGCTCACTTACGGCACCAGCTGCTGCGCCATCGAGATGATGAGCAGTTCCATGGCCCGTTACGATATTGCCCGCTTCGGCAGTGAAGTGTTCCGCTCGTCGCCCAGGCAGGCGGACCTTTTCATTTTGGCGGGAACGATTACACGCCGTATGGCCCCGGCCATCCAGATGCTCTGGGAACAGATTCCCGGCCCCAAGTACGTGATAGCGATGGGCGCCTGCACCATTAGCGGCGGGCCGTTCATCTACGACAACTACTCCGTCGTACGCGGCGCGCAGAACCTCATCCCGGTCGACGTGTTCGTCCCCGGCTGCCCGCCCCGCCCCGAAGCGCTGTTCCACGGGCTCCTCACCCTGCGCGAAAAGATTCTGAAGGAAACGTGCCGCCACCCGTGGCACGAAGGACGCCCCAAAGACGTGTCCACCATGGACCGCTACCGCGAGGCCGCTAAGACTTGGGCCGCCCTCGAAGAGATGAAGGACGAGGAGATGGCCGAGGCCCGCGCCAAGTTCAAGGAAGAAAATCCCGACTACAAGAGCCCCTACAAGCCTATCCGCGTCAAGAAGGAAGAATTCCCCGAAGTCGAGCGCGTTGCCTGCAAGCGTTACGGTTTGAGCCAGCTCGACATCTACCGCAAGCTGAAGGCAAAATTCCCGGACATCACCGTACACACGCACAGCGAAGACCCCGTCGAAGACGTGGTTGCCGCCATGCCCGCCGACCGTCCGCTCGAAGTGATGATTGACGTGAAGGACTACCTTGGTGCCGTAGAATACGTGAAGAACGACCCCGAATTCAAGATGGACTACCTTATCGACGTGACCGCCATCGACTACGACGACCACTTTGACATGGTGACGCAGTTGCGCAGCCTGGAACTCGGGCACAAGGTGTTCTTCTGCGTACAAATCAAGAAGGACTTCAACATTCCCGAAGAAAAGCGTGCAACCTCGCTCCTCGGGAGCGTCCCGACCATCAGTCATCTCTACCCCGCGGCAGAATTCAAGGAACGCGAGGTTTACGACATGTTCGGCATCAATTTCGAAGGCCACCCGGACCAGCGCCGCATCTTCCTCGACAAGGATTTCGTCGGCTTCCCGCTGCGTAAGGACTTCACCCACCCCGAAATGATCAGGAGGCCCGTATGAGTCAGCCGCTCTTCTCAAACCTGCCTCCAGGATTCCGTATCCAGCGCGAAACGAATACGGAAGAATTCTTTATCAACATGGGTCCGCAGCACCCGAGTACGCACGGCGCTCTCAGGCTTACGCTGCGCATGGACGGCGAGACCATCGTAGAACTCGTTCCGCATTTTGGCTACATCCACCGCGGCATGGAAAAGCAGGCGGAATCGATGAGCTACCTGCAGTACATCGCGCTTAGCGACCGCCAGGACTACCTCACCGCCATTCAGAACAACCTGGGCGTCGTCATCGCGCTCGAAAAGGGCATGAACGTGGGCGTCCCCGAAAGAGGCGAATACATCCGCGTGATGCTCCAGGAACTTGGCCGCATTGCAAGCCACCTCGTGTTCTTCGGCTGCTTCGGCGGCGACCTCGGCGGGCAAACCTGCCTGCTGTTCGGCTTCAAGGAACGCGAGATGATTCACGACATCCTGGAAGAAGTCACAGGCTCGCGCCTTACCACGAACTTCTTCAGGCCGGGCGGAAGCCGCTACGACGTGCCCGAGACGTTCATCCCGCGCGTAAAGGCGTTCCTCGACCACCTCGAAGACGCCATGCGCGACTACGAACGCTTCCTTTCCAAGAACATCATCGTGCTGGAACGCAGCGTTGGCATCGGAATTCTTTCCAAGGAAGACGCCATCGCCTACGGATGTTCTGGCCCGGTGTTGCGCGCGAGCGGTGTAGAATTCGACGTGCGCCGCGCGAACCCCTACAGCATTTACGACCAGCTCGACTTCAATATCCCCGTATTCCAAAACGGCGACTGCTACGACCGCTACAAGATTCGCATCGCCGAGATACACGAATCCATGAAAATCCTGCGCCAGTGCGTCGAGAAGTTCCCCGAAGGCCCGTGGCGCAGCAAGGAAAAGCCCGTACGTCTCCCCGTCGGGCGCTACTACAGCGAAATCGAGACCGCCAAGGGACTCTACGCCACCTACGTCGTGGCGGCAACGACCGGCGAGAAGCCGTACCGCATCCACACGCGCGGTCCGAGCTTTCCGCACATCGCGGCACTCAACAAGATGGCGCAGGGCCACAAGATATCGGACCTCGTGACCATCATGGCAACCCTTGACCCCGTCATTCCGGAAATTGACAGGTAATCTATGTTTGTACCTTCAGTCACAAACCCCATCGGCGATTTCGTGCGCGACATGGTTCCGCGCATTACGGAATTCTTGCCGGCTAGTTTCCAGAGCGACACGCTCAACAGCGTCGTCGCCTTCCTGGTGAACGCCCTGATATGCATCATCGCGGTGTGCGCCGTGAATATCGGTTCGGCCCCCATCCTCATCTACATGGAACGCAAGGTATGCGCCCACGTGCAATGCCGCTTGGGCCCCATGCGCCTCGGCTGGCACGGTACCCTGCAGACCATCGCCGACGTGATCAAGATGCTCTTCAAGGAAGTCTACGCCCCGAGCGGTGCAGACAAGCTCATGTTCTACCTCGCTCCGCTCATCGTGCTTATCGCGCCGTTCATCGTGTGCGCCCTGATTCCCTTCAGCCGCGACCTCGTCGTGGCCGACGTCTCGATGGGTATCCCGCTCATCATCGCCGTGAACGGCTTTGGCGTTCTCGGTATCTTGCTCGGCGGCTGGAGCAGCAACAACAAGTACTCCCTGCTCGGCGCGCTCCGCAGTGGCGCCCAGATGATAAGCTACGAAATCTCGTTCGCGATGATTTTGCTGTTCGTCGTGATGATTTCGGGTTCCACGAACCTCATGAGCATCACGCTCGGGCAAGAAGGAACCATCTTTGACTGGTGGATTTTCAAGATTCCGGTCCTCGGCTTTATCGCCTTCATCCTGTTCTTCATTTCCTCTACCGCCGAAATGAACCGCGCCCCCTTCGACATCGCCGAAGCGGAGCAGGAACTCACGGGCGGTTACCATACCGAATACAATGGCACACCGTTCGCCATGTTCTACCTTGCCGAATACATCGCGCTCATCACGAACTCGGCACTCGCCACCACGTGCTTCCTCGGCGGATTTCTGCCGCCCTGTATCGGCATCGGGTTCGTCGACAACTACCTGAACATGGTGCCCGGAGTCGTATGGTTCTTCGCGAAAGTCTACTTCATGATTTGGTGCTATATGATGGTCCGCTGGACGTTCGTGCGCCCGCGTGTGGACCAGCTGATGGATTTTGAATGGAAATTCCTTTTGCCCGTGAACCTGGTGCTGCTGGTAGCTGGAGCAGCCTACATCACCATCGGGGGATAAGACATGCAAGAGAATATTACGTTAGGCCAATATTTCAAGCGCTACCTGAAGCGCTGCATCACCGGGCCATGGAGCCTCATGTGCGGACTTTCCGTTTCGCTCAAGTACTTCTTCGACCCTCGCCGCATTGTCACGGAGCAGTATCCCGAAAACAAGAAGACGCTCAAGATGCACGAACGGTTCCGCGGCAGGCTCGAGATGATCGAGGACGAAAACGGCAACAACCGCTGTACCGCCTGCGGCATGTGCGAACGCGCCTGCCCAAACGCATCCATCAACGTACTTGCCACAAAGAACATCGCCGGCAAAAAAGTGCTCGGCCGCTACGTGTACCATTTTGCGAGCTGCACCCAGTGCGGGCTTTGCGTGGAGGCATGCCCGTTCGGCGCCATCCGCATGAACCAGGATTTTGAAGTCGCAACCACCGACCCGAACACGCTCGAAATGATTTTGAACAAAAAGGAGGGACAAGGATAATGTTTCCGAACCTGGCCTTACCCGATTTGCCGTTTACCTTTCCTCTCGGAGGAATAGACATCGCTTTCTACGCGGTCGCAATCGTAATGCTCGTGACAGCGGTCTTGACCGTAGCCGTGAAGAACATCCTCCAGAGCGCGGTCTTCCTGATTTTCAGCTTTGTCGCGACAGCCATCCTCTACATGCTTTTGCATGCGGAGTTCATCGCGCTTGCGCAGGTGATGGCCTACGTGGGCGGCGTCGTCATCCTCGTCGTGTTTACCATCCTCCTTACCACACACTTGGGCGAAGACGCCTTCGCCACCAAGATACCGCGACTTTTTGCGGCTTTCTCGCTTTCCGCCGCGTTCGTATTCGTGATGGTCAAGTGCATTTTGCCAGCACCTGCCATTGCCATCGCGACGCCAAGGGCTTCCGAAGGCTATTCCTCGCTGCAGAGTTTCGCGGTACGCCTGCTCGGTTACGGGCAAGACGGATTCATCATCCCCTTCGAAGTGGTAAGCGTCCTTTTGCTGATGACGCTTATATGCGCCATCACGGTCGCCCGTAAAACCAAGGACGAGGCCGAAAAAGAAAAGGAGACCCGATAATGACTCTTCTCAATTGCCTTATCCTCGCGTTTCTCCTCTTTGGAATTGGCGTATGGGGCCTCATGCGCAGGCGCCACCTTGTCGGGATGCTCATCTCGATTGAACTGATGCTCAACGCAGCAAACATCAACTTCATAAGCTTTGCCTACTTTACCGCACAAGATTCTACCGCGGGCGCATTGTTCAGCATTTTTGTCATTGCGGTAACCGCATGCGAAATGGCAATCGCGCTTGCCATCATCGTCACCATGTACCGCCGTCACAAGAGTCTTGACGTAGACCAGTTGAGGGACCTCCATGATTAGCGATATTACTCTCGGTTACCTAATCCTTTTGCTTCCGCTGTTCTCCTTCGTCGTGAACGGACTTTTCCTCGGCAACTGCAAAGCCAAGGCGGCGGCAGCGTTCGCCATCGCCTGCAACGGACTCGCCGCGGTGTCGGCAATCATTATTGCCATACACTACTTCTGTTCCGATTTCGCACCCCAGAAGGCGATACTCTTTGAATACGCGTTCATCCCGTTCGCAGGGGAACTCGTCGCCAAGATTGGCATGCTCATAGACCCGCTCTCCACGATGATGCTCGTGGTCGTCACGTTCATCAGCCTCATGGTGAACATCTACAGCGTGGGCTACATGCGCGAAGACCGTGCCGAAGGCAGGTTCTTCAGCCTGCTTTCGCTGTTCAGCTTCAGCATGCTCGGGCTCGTCGTGGCAACGAACCTTTTCCAGATGTTCATCTTCTGGGAACTGGTGGGCGTCTCGAGCTACCTGCTTATCGGCTTCTGGTACCACAAGCCCTCCGCAGTCAGCGCCTCCAAGCAGGCGTTCATCCTCACCCGCTTCGCCGACAGTTTCTTCTTGCTCGGCATCGTGCTCGTGAGCTATGTGGTCGGCAGCTTTGACTTTTCTACGCTCAACGAGCTTAGCCTGGGCGCATTCAAGTCGTCTGCCATCAATCTCGGACTCTGCACAGTGAGCAGGGCCGATGCGCTCATTCTCGGTTCCATCATGATCTTTACCGGTGGCTGGGGCAAGTCCGCCATGTTCCCGATGCATATCTGGCTTCCGAACGCAATGGAAGGCCCGACCCCCGTCAGTTCCATCATCCACAGCGCCACGATGGTGGTCGCGGGCGTATACCTCGTTGCCCGTCTGTTCCCGTTCTTCGCCATTTGCGGAAACGCCCTCACGTTGATTATGTGGGTGGGCGCATTCACGATGGTCTTTGCCGCCGTGATTGCCTGCACGCAAAAAGACATCAAGAGGATTCTCGCCTACTCGACGCTTTCGCAGCTGGGCTACATGATGTTCGCCCTCGGCGCCTGCAAAATCAACATGGTTGTGGCCGTGACCGGATGGACGGCTTCTACGTTCCACATCTTCACGCATGCCTTCTTCAAGTGCAGCCTGTTCCTCATTGCAGGAAGCCTCATCCACCAGGTACATACGAACGACCTCGACGCGATGGGCGGGCTCCGCAAGAAGATGCCTATCACCTACGTGTGCACGCTCATTTCCGTGCTTGCCATCTCGGGAATTCCGCCGTTCTCCGGATTCTTCTCTAAAGACGAGATCCTCCTCGCGGCATTCCAGGGGCACCACTATGTGGTATTTGCGCTGGCGCTCCTCACGAGCGGGCTCACCACGTTCTACATGTTCCGCCTGTTCTTCCTCGCCTTCCACGGGAACCCGCGTCACGAGGGCGTCAAGGCTGGCCATGTTCACGAAGACTTCGCCATGACGCTCCCGATAGCCGTTCTCGCCGTCCCGGCACTCCTGAGCGGCATCCTCTGCAAGGGGCTGTTCGAAAAATTCTTCACGCCGGGCCGCCTGCATGTACCGCAACTCATGCGGCTCGCAGAAGCTCACTGGATTCCGTTTGCAGCAGTCGGTGTCGCCATTGTTGCACTCCTTCTCGCCTGGTTCCTGTACGCAAGGCCCAAGGCGAATATCGAACGTGCCCTCGATTCCACGAACCGCTCCGGCATCTATAAAGTGATTTACCACAAGTTCTACTTTGACGAGATGTACTATACGGTTGTCCGGCAGTTCATTTTCGGCGGCGTCGCCCGCGTGTCTCGCGCATTCAACGATTATGTCATCGAAGGGCTCCTCGCCTTCTCCGTCTGGTTCATCCACAAGCTGGGAGACCTTGTACGCACGGCGCAGGCAGGCTACCTCCCGTTCTACCTCGGTACACTGATTGTCGGTGTCCTCCTTTGGCGATTCTTCGGCCAGCTTCCCCTGTAGGCGCAATATGGAAACGATACTTTTCAATCAAATCTGGATAATCCCGCTCATTACGGTCCTTGTCTGCATTCCCATCGCGGCATCGCATGTAAAGCTGCTCCGCGGGATCCATACCGCATCCGCGACGCTCGTTCTCGGTATCGTCTGCTACCTCGCCTTCCGCGTGTACGCCATGGGTG
>CADBLC010000040.1 GCA_902795385.1 Fibrobacter succinogenes
GCATTCTCTACGGCTTCTGCCGGGTGGAACTTGCTCACCCAAACAAGCTTAACCGAGTCGCGGCTGCGGCCCGCAATCTTGCAGGCTTCCGCAATCCTTGCTTCGAGAGCAGCAAGGTGCCCACGCATTTCATCAAGAGTAAATTCCATAATAGTCGTTAGTTATTAGTCATTAGTCATTAGCAACTATAAACTAATGACCATTGACCAATGACCTTCCTTATTTTTTCGCATTCTTGAACAATATCTTCACGATCTCGTCAATGTGCTTGTGCGTATAAATCTTGAGGCCCTTCTTCGCGGGTGCCGGGAGTTCGTCCACGTCCTTCTTGTTCTGGGCAGGCAGGCGAAGCGTCTTCACGCCGGCCTGGAGAGCGGCCAAAGCCTTCTCGTTGAGCCCGCCAATCGCAAGGCATGCACCCGTGAGGCTCACCTCGCCGGTAAACGCGACATCGGGCGGCACAGGAATCCTGGTAAACGCGGAGAGCAGGCACAGCGTAAGCGCGATACCCGCCGAAGGACCATCCTTCGGCACGGCGCCTTCGGGCACGTGGATATGGATGTCCGTCTTCTTGACAATCGCCGGGTCAATGCCAAAGCGGTGCAGGCGCTCGCGCACCAGGCTCACCGCAATCTGGGCGGATTCCTTCATCACGTCGCCGAGCTTTCCGGTCATTATAATCTGACCCTTGCCGCTCAAGAGCATACACTCGATAGGCAGAATCTCGCCACCCACGCTCGTCCATGCAAGGCCCGTCACCACGCCGGGGCGCCCCGGTTCGGGCAATTGGCTGTCGAGGAATCTCGGGGCGCCGAGGTATTCCTGCAACTGCTTGGATGTAACGGCGGGTTTGATCTTCTTGCCCATCACAATCTCTTTTGCACGGTGGCGTACCGCACTCTCGAGGGTACGTTCCAACTCGCGCACGCCCGCCTCGCGGGTCCATCCGCGCATCACCTCATTGATGATGTTCTCGTCAAAAGAAACCTGCTCGCCAAGCTTTACGCCGGTGCGTTCACAAATGCGCGGCACCAGGTACTTGGCGGCAATCTGCAACTTTTCGTGCGGGTAGTAGCCGGGCAGGCGAACAATCTCGAGCCTATCGCGCAGCGCCTCGGGGATTTCGCTTTCGCTGTTCGCCGTCGCGATAAACAGCACGCGGCTAAGGTCAAGCCCCACTTCCATAAAGTGGTCGGTAAAGTCGTGGTTCTGTTCCGGGTCAAGCACCTCGAGCATCGCGCTCGCGGGGTCGCCGCGGAAATCGCTCGCCATCTTGTCGATTTCGTCGAGCAATATAATCGGGTTCATGCACTTGGCACGGCGCAGCGCATGGATAAAGCGGCCGGGCATCGCACCGATGTAGGTACGGCGGTGACCGCGGATTTCGGCTTCGTCGCGCACGCCACCAAGCGTGATGCGGACAAAATTCCTCTGCATCGCATTCGCGATAGATTCCACGAGCGTCGTCTTGCCCACGCCCGGAGGGCCCACCAGGCAAAGAATCGGGGCTCGGCGTTCGGTACCGGTAAGCTTGAGCACGGCCACGTACTCCATCACGCGTTCCTTCACCTTGTCGAGCCCGAAGTGCTTGGAATCGAGTTCCGCCTTCACCTTCTTCATGTTGAGCACGGTGTCGGTGTACACGCCGTAAGGCAAATTCAAGAACCAGTCGAGGTAATTGCGGCTCACCGCGTATTCCGGCGACGTCGGCTGCATCAGCTTCATGCGGCTAATCTCGTCTTCGAGCTTTTCCACAATCGCCGGGCTGAACTTTTTCGCACGGATTTTCTTTAAAAGCTGGTCCGGTTCCGAGCCACCATCGCCGTCGCCGTCCAGTTCATCTTGCAGCTGGCGGATCTGTTCGCTAATGAACCATTCCTTCTGCTGCTGCGCCATCTTCTGGCGCACGTTCTGCTGGATGCGCACCAACACGTTCTCGTTGGCGTCGGTCAGTTCCATCAGCGTAAGCAACTTCTCGGACATCTCGTCGAGCGATTCCATCTCAAGGAAGCTCTGCTTTTCGGCAAGCGACACCTGCAAGAAGGGAACCATCCCGTAAAAGGCGTTCAGCTGGCTCTCCATGCCAAAGAAGGCGTCGACCATGCCCTCGGCAATGTTCCTCTTTGTCGCGTATTCGCGGAACTTCGAGAGCACCTCGTCAAAGAGTTTCGTCTTGGAATCGAGCTTGATGGAATTCTTGCGCGGCGACACCGTCACGTTCACCTGTTCGCCCTCGAGCACCACCTTCACGCAACCGTTCGGGAAAGGCGTCACGTTGGACACGCGGGCAATCACGCCCACGGAATAGAGGTCCAACATCGGATTCTGGAGTTCCTCGGCGGTCACGTCGCGCTGTGCAACCAAGACAATCACGTTATCATGGTTTTCGGCATAGTCAAGCGCGTGCAGCGACATCTCGCGGCCCACCAAAATGCGGCGGGTCGTCATCGGGAACACGACGGCATCCCTCAGCGGGAGCATCGGAAACGTTTTCGAAAAATCTAAAGCCATACGCAAACAAAGATAACATCTTTTGCCCCCGATAATGAAAAAACACCTCCTACAGCCTGAATCAATTCCTATTTTTACGGTAGCGGTTTATTAGGAGGACGCATGAATTGTTTGATTACAATTAATCGACACACCATCGCGGCATTATCCCTTTTCTTTTTGTTGAATCTGGCTGCTTGTGGAGATTCCAGCAGTTCCAGCGAGTCCATCAACGAAGATTATACGGAAGACGACTCTAGCGAAAATGACGATACCGTTCTGGATTCCAAGGAATACACGGATTCCTCGGCCATAGGAACCGCCATAAATTCGGGAATGGGGACCACGTCAATCACAAAGGATTCCATTTACGGCTACAAGACCATTCGGTTCGGCGCATACGAATGGATGGCAGAAAATGTCGAAGAATACGTAGGGACCAGCACCTGCTACAACGACAACGAAAAGAACTGCAATGCTTACGGAAGTCTCTTCCTCAACAGAGTCTCTAATAGCGCCTGCCCTTACGGGTTCCACCTCCCGACCGTCGACGACTTCAAATATCTTGTAAAATTCGCAGGTGACGTTACAAGCAAAAAGTTCGGTTTCAACCCGCAATACGCCGGCATCTGCCGCGACATGGGAAAGACAATCAAGTGTTCCGATATCGGGAAAGCCCTCAACCTCATGTCATCCGAGCACAGCTACTTTCACTTGAGTTCATCGGGCAATGTCGTGTATGCCGAAATGAAAGACGACGAATACTATTCCGTCCGTTGCGTCAAAAGTTCCGGTTTCGTAGACAACGAAAAATTTCTTCCGACTTGCAATTTCCAATGGGAAGACGAGGTCATGTTCGTTTCTAGTGAAAAAACTAACTACGTATGCCAAAATGAAGAGTGGGTAAAAGACAGCAGTGACAAATGCGACTATACAAAGTTCGGCCAAAAGCACTATATCGGCGATACGCTCTATATTTGCGACGGCAGATGGCGCCCGGCCGAATTAAGGGACCTCGACGAGCCCTGTTCCGCAGCGAATGAATGGGAAGTACTGAAACTGAACGGGAAAAATTACGTTTGCGAGGACACAACCTGGCGCAGAGTCGAATGGCTGGAAAACCATATTGGGTTCTGCAAGCCTGATTCTATCGGGAAAATAGATTCTATTCTTTCAATAGACTCCGTCATGACCCCCTATTACTGCGCCGTCAACGGATGGCGCGAGGCACTCCTGCCCGACATTCTTGGAGTATGCGACAGCACCAAAATTTACGAGACCGGGAAATTCAAAAGGACAAATTACATCTGTCGATACGAAAGTTCATGGGGCCTGCAATGGGATACGTACAGCGATCTAGAAGAGAAAATCGGCGTTTGCGTTCCTAAAAACAACGGTGCAAGAGACACCTTGATAAATGCGCCCGACACCACCATCTATGTTTGCGATAACACCAAGTGGCGAGAAGCAGAACCCAAAGACATCTATGGCGACTGCGACAAATCAAGGGTTTCAGAATCTGTGAAATTCAAGAGAATAACCTATGTATGCCGCGACAACCAGAAATGGTTAGCCATAGTCAACGACGAAGTATCATATGGCATCTGTACATCGGTCCAATTAGGCAAGCGGGATACCATCTACGCCTCATGGATAAAAGATTACATCTACTACGTGTGCGACACCACCACCGCAGGGTCTAACTATCCCGCGGCTTGGCGAAAGGCAGGCATCGAAGATTATTACGAATGCAACGAGTCTAACATGTACAAGGTTATTCCGTTCACCCAAAAAAAGACATACGGCTGCAACAAAAAATTACAATGGGAAGAAGTCTCCTATCCGGTGACAGACATCGGCTACTGTTACGAGGAAATCAAAAATACGATTAAGGTAACCTCCAGCAACTACAGTTATATATGCGACTCCGTCTGGAGAGAGGCGACAATTGACGAGGGATTGGGAGTGTGCTCTGCGGCGCGTGAAAGAGAACGGGCAATCTTCGACCAGACCTACTACGCCTGCCAAAAAGGCTCCTGGGAAAAAATCAACAAGATTGATTACTATTTAGGCATTTGCGATTCATTGACTCTCCAGCAAGTCGCATTAAACGAGGACAGCGTCCATTATGTCTGCAAAGCAAAAGGATGGACAGCCGCCTACGCCGAAGATATTTTTGGGAAGTGCGAAGAAACTAACTATGGCCGTATTGTCGAGTATCGTTCAGAAAAGGGCGATATCGTAAAGCGCATTTGCCGCAATAAAAGCCAAGGCTGGGGCGTTCTTTCCGATATAGAAACTCTTCGTGGATTTTGCTCTCCCAGCCGCGAGGGCGATACGCTTGTGTACAAGGACACTGTTTACAAATGTTCCGCCTACACGTGGCAGAAGGTTCCTCTCGATACGACCCTAGGCAAATGCACCTCCGCAACCTACGGAAATACAGGAACCATCGGGACAAAAAAATACATCTGCTCCGCCAACGGCTGGGAACTTTACAGCGCCGTGATGGATGCTCTCGGGGTCTGCGAAAAGTCAATACAAGGGACCATCAAGACATATAATGGGAAAAAATACGGATGCGGATACAGCAACGAAAACAGCCACAACAAATACGAATGGGTCGAAGAAAGCGAAATAACAGATTCTCTAGGATTCTGTCTGGGAGATAAATTTGAATGGAAAATCTACAAGGGTAAAGATTATTCATGCCGCTACGGCCGGGTTGCTTGGGAAAATTCAACATTCTGGTCAATGTATCTCAGCTGTAACGAATCAACATACGGCATCACCGTCGGCTACGAAGGCCAGCATTATTATTGTGACGAGTCCCTACCGGATAGCTCCGGCTCAAAAAATGGTTGGCATGCAGTCACTCCCATGGACAGCACCATCGGAATCTGCCGCAAGGATATTTATCTAGAACCGGCGACCTACCTCGGAGAACATTACTACTGCGGCACGGTAAAAGAATGCGCTAGATACAGATACAATTGCTATACATGGCTTGAGGCAACCTCGCTCGAACAAATAAACGGACAATGCGATTCCAAAAGAGAAGGCGCCAAGGGAAAATACAACGGCATGAACTTTGTCTGCGAAAAAGGTTCATGGAAGCGCGACCCAGCCGACTATACCACGCAAAAAGACCCGCGATCCGGCCAAGTTTTCAGGTCTGTAAAAATCGGAAACCACACTTGGATGGCAGACAACCTGAACTATCCCGTCTCAGAACACAGCTGGTGCCCGAACAACATTTCTAAAAACTGCGACACTTATGGGCGCCTATACACCTGGGCCGTAGCGATGGATGTCAACCTGTCGTACGAAAAGAAAACATTAAGCTACTCGGACTCCCTTTCTCACCAAGGCATTTGCCCCGATGGTTGGAGAATCCCCGCCACAAGCGAATGGAAAGACCTTTCCCAAGCTCTTAACAGGGACCTGGGATTTTCCCAAACGCCTGCCGGTTATCATCACGTCTGGCTCCGCAACGGAATCGACCACGCGGAAGAGTACATCGCTTCCGATACGGTATCCATGTACTGGTCCTCGTCACAAGCGAACGACTCCCTGGCATTCCTGTTTAGCATCAGCAACAAATACAACTCGCAATTCCCCAAAGCAAAGAAAGAAAATGGCTATTCCGTCCGCTGCATCAAGGACGAATAGTTCCGGGTGCGAGCTTGCTTCTAAAAGAACAGCCGTTCCTGCAACAGGAACGGCGTTTTTATTTTCACGATTACAGCTTGAAGCCTACGAGGCCTTCTTGCGGCTCTTCTTAAGCGGTTCGGCGGCCTGGCCATCGATAATCGCGGTAGAACTCAGCCCGTTCTTCACTATCTCAGCGGTAATCACGAGCTTCTTCACGTCGGAGCCGGGCATCGTGAACATGGCCTTCTGCAAGGTACGTTCCATCACGGAACGGAGCCCGCGGGCACCGGTCTTGCGGCTCATCGTCTCGCGCACAATTTCCTTGAGCGCGTCGTCGGTGAATTCGAGTTCGATGCCGTCCATGGCGAACAGACTCTTGAACTGCTTCACGAGCGCGTTCTTCGGCTGCGTAAGGATATTGAGGAGCGCCGACTCGTCAAGTTCCTCGAGCGCCACCGCAATCGGCAAGCGGCCCACGATTTCGGGAATCAGGCCGAACCTGATAAGGTCATCGGGTTCGAGCTGCCTGAAAAGTTCACTCAACGTGTTGTCGTTTTCGCTGCGGATGTCGGCACCGAAACCCATGCCACCCTTGTTCACGCGCTGCGCGATAATCTTGTCGAGCGTCTCGAAGGCGCCACCGCAAATGAACAGGATGTTCTTCGTGTTCACCTGCACCAGGGGCTGTTCGGGGTGCTTGCGCCCGCCCTTCGGCGGCACGGCAGCCACGGTACCTTCCAAAAGCTTCAAGAGGCCCTGCTGCACGCCTTCACCGCTCACGTCGCGAGTGATGGAGGGGTTCGCAGTCTTGCGCGCAATCTTGTCGATTTCGTCGATAAAGATGATGCCGCGTTCGGCACGGGATACATCGTAGTCGGCAGCCTGCAGCAGGCGCACGATGATGCTGTCCACGTCCTCGCCCACGTAGCCCGCTTCGGTAAGCACCGTCGCGTCGGCAATGGTAAAGGGCACGTCCAAAAAGCGCGCCATCGTCTGCGCAAGCAGAGTCTTTCCCGAGCCGGTCGGGCCGACCAGCAACAGGTTCGACTTTTCCACCTCCACGTCGTCCTTGGAGGCATGCGCCTGCTTGTAGCGCAAGCGCTTGTAATGGTTGTAAACGGCCACCGAGAGCGCCGTCTTGGCGGCATCCTGGCCAATCACGAACTCGTCCAGGTGCGCCTTGATTTCCGTCGGGAGCGGGAGCGGCTTCTGCACGGCAAGTTCGGCATCGGCCTTTTCCTTCATAGCACGGGCACGGTCTTCCTCGATGATGCGGTAACACATGGCCACGCAGTCGCTGCAAATCTGCACGCCTGCGCCCGTGATCATCTTCTCGACACGTTCGGCGGGCTTGCCGCAAAAACTGCAAACCACTGCCGGATGATTTTTCCCGCTACGATACATTCAGGTTATACTCCCTCTTTACGCGGAACAAAAATCTCGTCAATGACGCCGAATTCCTTAGCCTCTTCGGGACCCATGTAAAAGTCACGGTCGGTCTTGGCGCGGACTTCGTCGATAGACTTGCCAGTATGCTTGGCCACAATCTCGGTCAAGGTATCCTTGGTACGGACAATTTCCTTGGCCGTAATCTGGATATCGGTAGACTGGCCGGTGGCGGCACCCGACGGCTGGTGAAGCATGATGCGGGAATGCGGAAGCGCATAGCGCTTGCCCTTGGTACCCGCGGCAAGCAATACCGCAGCCATCGAGGCGCAGCTGCCAATGCAGATGGTCGCGATGTTCGGGCGCACATGCTGCATGGTGTCGTAAATGGCAAGACCTGCCGAAACGTAACCGCCCGGGCTGTTGATGTACAGCGTGATATCCTTTTCCGGATTCTCGTACTCGAGGAAAATCAGCTGGGCCATGACGTTGTTCGCCACTTCGTCGTTGATAGGCGTGCCCAAGAAGATAATGCGTTCCTTGAGGAGTCTGGAATAGATATCGTAGGCACGTTCGCCGCGCCCGGTGGTCTCGATGACGGTAGGGATAATCATTGACTAACCTCTTTACTTGGATTCGGCAGCCGGACGGATTCCCACGATGAAGTCGGCAGCCAGCTGGATACGGAGTTCCTCGCGGAGGCTGTTGATACGGCCGGACTGACGGAGGTGGCCCTTGAGGCTCTCGAAATCAATCTGGTAGGCCAGAGCCATCTGCTTGATGCGTTCGTCCACGGCTTCCTGGGAGGCCTTGAGCTTTTCCTTGGTAGCGATGAAGTCGAGAATGCGGTGCTTCTTGATTTCGCGAACGGCTTCAGCGGAGAGGCTGTTGATCTGTTCTTCGGTCGGTTCAACGGCATCCTTCGGATCCTGCACGTTGCGGTTGATGGACCACTTGATGAGGTCGACGATACGGGCGTGCGGAACTTCGAACGGGTTCTGGGCAATGAGCTTTTCGATGGCTTCGTCAACGGCCTTGGCCTTGGCGGCGTCACGCTTGCGGTTGGCGAGGCTTTCGGTAACGTTGTTCTGGAGTTCTTCCTTGTCCTTCACGCCAATCTGCTTGCAGAATTCTTCGTCGAAGGTCGGCGGAACAATTTCGCGGACATCGGTGATTTCCACGTTGAACTTGGCGGTCTTGCCGCGGTAGCGTTCGTCCTTGTGGTCGTCCGGGTACTTGAAGTTGATTTCCTTCTTTTCGCCGGCCTTAACGCCCATGAGGCCTTCGTCAAAGCCCGGAGAGGCAGATTCGCCGAGGAGGCTACGGAATTCCTTGTTCTGCGGGAGTTCCTGGGTTTCGCCGTCAATCACGACTTCGAGGTAGTTACCGACGACCACGTCGCCCTTCCCCGCCTCGCGGTCCACATGCTCATCGTGGCTCCACATCTGGGTCAAGCGGTCCATTTCGTCCTTGACTTCTTCTTCGTGCACGGCGGTATCGGGGACGGTCACGCCAGTGTCGGCGTAGCCCTTGATGTCGATTTCCGGGTCCATTTCCACTTCGACGGTAATCTTGATATCGGCCTGCTTGTCATCCTGGAAGTTGGTCACCTTGAGCTGGCCGACCGGGATGATGTTAGCCTTCTTCAGTTCTTCGCCGACAATCTTGTCGACCATCTCGTTCACGATTTCGTGGTGGATGGCGTCACCGAACTGCTTCAGGACCATGGCCTTCGGGACCATACCCTGACGGAAGCCCTTCATGGTCACCTGCTTCTTGTACTGGGCAAGCTTCTTCTCGAAGGGGGCCGAAAGGTCCGCCTGGGGAATGGTGATTTCAAGGGTGCGCACGGTAGCGCTAGTTTCTTTGATTTCAACGGCCATATAAACTCCGATATGCTTTTTTTAGTTTGAAAATTTCTGCGAGGGGTGGGAGTCGAACCCACACACCGAAGTACCAGATCCTAAGTCTGGCGCGTCTGCCAATTCCGCCACTCTCGCGTTTCCGCACCCAAATTTAGAAAAAATGGGCGTCAATTCCGAGCCAAAGTTTTGAGGTCATCCCTCGATACGTACCCAAATACGCCGATAAGCGCAAGCAGGGCGGCAGCCGTAGCCGCAAGCCCCCACCAGGGGACGCATCCCTGCATCCAAAAACATACCACGCTGGGCAGCAAAAGCAGGTGCAGCACTATCACCTTGCAGAACTGCCTGCGCATGGCCGGGGTCACGCGCGTCAACAGGAACAGGAATATTCCCGATTCCGAGCAGATTTTGGCCATGGCGGCGCCGAGCACCCCGAATTCGGGAACAAGCGACACGTTCGAGACCACGTTCACAATGCCCGCGACAAGTGCAAGCTTAAGGTAATCCTTGCGCGACGTGGAAATAAGCCATTCGCTCCACGGCACCGAATAGAACGCGACCACGAGCCACCCTGCGAAAAGCACCATCACCTTCGAGGCGGGCAGGTCGGCGTCGAGGGGAATGACCTGCGTAAAGAACTTCTCCGAGAAGGCGAGCGTACCCAGCAAGAAGAACGCGCTCATGGTACCGAGCACCTTGTGCGACGACTGCACTAGGGTGGCGCTGTTGCCGTGCTGCCCGAATTCGCGAAGGCGTGCAAGCTGGCGGCGCAGCGGAATGCTCAGGGCGCTCCCGAGCACGAACACGAACATGGCGTAGCGGAAGCAGTAGTCGTAAATGCCCACCGCGCTATTGCCGCAAAAGAACTTGAGGAAAAAGATATCCACGTTCTGGTGCAACAGCAGCAGCGACGACGAAAAGAACAGGATGAACGAGCTACGGTAGCAGCCCATCGAAGACTTCCATTCCTCCCTCGAAGGAGGCGCCACCGAGAACTTGCGCTTGGGCCCCAAGAACCACAGGGCCGCCGTCGCGAACACCTCCGAGCCAACGTCCAGCAAGGCGAAAGCCTCGATTGTAGACAAATTAGCAAACCACATCACGGCAAGCACACAGGCCTGCCTTACGCACTGCACCACGGGATTAATGCCCGCATAGCCCTTGCGCGAAAGCCACCAGTCCAGATTCGCGGGCCGCAAGAATACCTGCAGCAAGTACGCCTTCAGCACGAACCCGCCCGAAATGTCCATGGCAAAATACGCCCCCGCACCTATGGCCGCCAAAAGCAGCAGCACAATGCCGCGCGTGTAGCCCATGGCCACAAACAGCTTGCGGTCCATCTTCTCGTCGTCGGGGTGTTCAATCAGCGCCAGCGACGAAAGCCCGAAATCCAAGACGAAATTCAAGTACGTCACAAGCGTGAGCGCAAAAACGACCTCGCCCCACGACGCAGAACCAAAGCGCAATATGGCGATACTCGTCACCACAAAGCGCACGAGCTTGCCCAATCCCTGGGCCGAGCCGTTCATAAACGCATTCACAAGCAGGGAGTTCGCACGCATCATCTACCCCGCAATTTTTTGTAAATCTTGGTACGCACGAAATCGCGCACGGTCCAGAACAGCCAATAGCCAAAGAACTGCGGCAGCGCATGCCTGTTGCGCGGTTCCGAGCACAAGTCGTCCACCAATTGCGCAAAGCGGCGCCCGTTATCGTCGGAGCGGAACCGCTTATTCACAAAATCGAACATCTTCTCGCCGTCGGCGGCAAGACTCTCGCGGGTCGCCGACTTAAAGTAATCGCGAATCGCTTCATAGCTGTCGAACACGAAGGGCGTCACCTCGGGGTGAGCGCACAAGTTCAACGCGATACCCGGACGGTGCGCGAATCCCGCCTCCACGAGAGGCAGGTTGAAGTTCTCGCATTTGGAAAAACTCACCACGGCGTCGCAGTCCCTGTACAGCTCCGCCATCTTCTCGGGATCGCTAATCGCGGCATGCGCATCAATACCCGCGCGTTCCAACTTGGCGCACGTATCGGCGTCACCGCCACCCACCGCAATCACCTCGAAGCCGTCGCCCAGCTCCGCCTTGAGCCTGCACAAGTCATCGAGGCCCTTGTACAGCCATTCCGTCGTGCGGAAGCGCGTCACCGCCAAAATGCGTATACGGCCCGCGACGTTTCCACTGTTCCCAACGTTCCCACCATTCAAACCGGCGGGCACTTGTGAAACGACGTTCCTATAATCCTTCGCCGGCAGCAATTTCGCAAAGTGGTCACCGCCGTTGTACAGCACCTCCGCCTGGGGCCACCTAATGTACTGCGCCGCATAGTGACTAATGGTCACCACCGCGGTAAACGCCGGGTAAATCTCGCCCACGCGGGCATCCACCATCTTGCGGTGGCCCTCCCGTTCCTCGGGAATCGTCAACTCCACCGGGATATAGCCGTGTTCGTAGGCAATCGTCACCGCATCCAGCTTCAAGTCCGCCACAATCCTGTAGAACGGATCCGTACACGCAATCACTACATCGTAGCGCCCCGAACGCAAGGCCCCCGCCACGCCCTTGAAATGCGTAGGCACCCTCACCGCATGCACACCGCGGGGCACCAGGCGCCTGTCAAGGTCGCAGGCAAAAAGATCAACGCAATGCCTGTCCGCCACCAGGTACTTCAACTGGTTCTCGAGCACGCGCGTCACGCCGTACTCACCAATGAAAACCGTCGTGAGTACCGCGATTCTCATTTGTCGCCTCCCGTGCGGGATTCATCCCCGGTTTTCTTGTCGTCTTGTCGCAACGAGAGCATCACGCCCATGTACCAGGCGCCCCAGCCAATCGACGAAGGGAACAGCGGGAAAACGTCAAACAGCCCGAGGAACAGCAACACGCAAGCCCAAAACCGTCCCACGTACGGCGGATATAGTTGAACAGCCTCCAACCGCAACCGGCGCAAATCACCGTCAGGGCGCCAAGGCCCATGAGCCCCTGCTCCGAAAGCACCATCAGCAGCAGGTTGTGGGCATGCCCCAGTCGCGGCAACGACTGCACGATAGGCAAGAAGTTGTAGCGCCCAAGGTATTCCGCGTTAAACGCAAGGAAGTTGCCCGGGCCAATCCCCCACAGCGTATGAGTCTTGATAAGCGAAAGCGC
>CADBLC010000041.1 GCA_902795385.1 Fibrobacter succinogenes
CGTGGAACTGCAGAAGAAAAAGAAGAGCAAGCCCAAGTACTACACCGAGGCGACACTCCTTGCCGCGATGAAGACTGCCGGCAAGCAAATCGAGAACGAAGAACTCGCCGAGGCCATGAAGGACCGCGGGCTCGGAACGCCTGCCACGCAGGCGGGCATCATCGAGACGCTCAAGAAGCGCGGTTTCATCGAAGCACAGAAGAATTACCTGGTCAGTACCGCCCGCGGGCGCGAAGTCATCGCGCTCATGGACGAGAAGGTGAAATCGCCCGAGATGACCGGCGAATGGGAATACAAGCTCTCGCAGGTTGAAAAAGGGACGCTCACCCCGGTGGAGTTCCGCGACGGCATCGTGGAGTACGTGAAACAGCTTTTCGCGGACTTGCACGCCCGCTATGCCTGCCAGTTCGAGCGCGAGACCGTGACCGAAAAACTGAATTGTCCCAAGTGCGGTGGCGCGCTCGATGTAGCCCCGTGGGGCTACGTGTGCCCCAACGCGGAATGTGCATTCAGGTTCGGGCACACCGTGGCAGGCAAGATGCTCGCCCACTCCGAAGTCAAGGCGCTCCTCGCCGGCGAAACCGTCGGCCCGCTTTCCGGATTCAAGAGCAAGAAGGGCAGTGAATTCTCGGCCAAGCTCACGCTAGACAAGGATTTCAACATCCAGTTCGCCTTCGAGAGCGATGGCAAGTTCCATGGGCAAAAGACAGATTACAAGTGCCCGCTGTGCGGAAGCCTTCTCGAAGAAAACAAGAACGCGATATTCTGCACGGGTTCAGCGCAGTCCGAAGATCCCCGGTCTGCGCCGGGGATGACAAATGGGTGCAATTTCACATTATTCAAGACCATCGCAGGCCACGCGCTGACCGCCGCCGAAATAAAAGAACTATTCACGAACGGCCGCACGCCGCTCATTCAAGGCTTCAAGAGCAAGAAGGGCACTGAATTCGCAGCCGCGCTCAAGTGGGGCGAAGGCACCGACAAAGGCCGCGCCGTATTCGAATTCCAGCACAGGGACCTCCCCTGCCCCCTATGCGGCGACAACCTGCGTTTTCAAAATAACGCTTACGCGTGTCCGCAATGCGGCTACGGCATACCGCAGGTGTTCTACCAGCGCAAATTCTCCGACGAAGAAGTGGAAGGCCTGCTCAAGAACAAGTTTACGCCCGTCCTCGAGCCGTTCAAGAAGAACGAGACCACCTTCCGCGCAGCCCTCGAGATAAAAGAAAACGGCAAGCTCGCATTCAACAAGCTCACCGTCGAAGTCATCAAACAGGCTTAAGCTTCGCTGCAATCAGAGGCGTATCCCCATCTGCCGCGTTTTGTACGTGTGGCCGGTTGCTGGGCAAGCGCGAATGATACCGCTAGCAAGCCCATAAACATCAGTCGTTTCATATTCGTCATTCCACTAATTTAAGCAAGATTAATCCTTGACGCAACGGACCGAGAAACCAATATCCTTAGCTCTACTAGTATTATTGGCTTCCGGATAACCGAGACCAGAACTCCATGAATTCGCATGTATATAGAAGGCCAAGGAATCATTCATTTCCGTACTGCTCCAGAGATTGGATCGGCTACCTCTGAAATATGAGTGTGACGCGCAGGGAGTTGATGATTTAAGTTCACATTGTCCCGCCGGAAGGAGACCGAATCCAAACGGGTCGCCCGAGGCATAAGTCGGAGTCTGCGAATCATTTTCCAAACTCCATTCAAGCGTTTCTCTCCTAAGATTGACGCCGGCCCAAGCAGAGCCACCCACTTCATTGATTAAGGCCAGCCATTCGGACTTACTCGGCAAATGCCATCCTGTGGGACAAACCCCCTGAACAACGCTTCCGGGGCTACAAGTTTTCTTAACACCACAATTGTTCGGTTTTCCCGTATTCAAGCCAGCACTATCCATGGCGGCACTCCATAGGTACAAACGACCAAACGAATCGCAGTTTCCCGTGGTATTGTTATAGCAGGAACTCAAGGAATCGCTAGTCGTAGTGCCATAGCGGTAATTCAAATTTTGTGCCATCCAAGTCTTGCCGCCAATTACAACTGTTTTATAGGTTTGGTTATCACGCGTATCCTTAAACGAGCCAAATACAGGGTCCTTGACACAGCGGACAGGAACGGCATTCCACTTGCGGAATTTGGAAACAGCCATGGCATCTTTGCCAACAACAAAGCTCATGGCGTACCCTCCATTATCATCGCTGCTCCCATCATATTCGCCTGTTGTCCAGAAGAACATCGAATCAGCATTCGAAAAGCCGGTATTCGCGCCCGTAGCAGCAGCATCAACGGCGTAACCGGACGGCACGGCAGAGAATCCAAAATTGTCCGTAGCAGCAAAGCTGCCCCATGCCACTTTAGACATCAAGGATTTATTGGCATCCGAAGAGTACTGGTTTTTAGCATAATTGATTAACGCCTGGGCTTCTCCACGACTGGGCAAATGCCAACCACTGGGACATACGCCCTGAATTTTCTTTGTCACCCTGTGATATTCATTAGCTATCCTTCCATAATTCGTCTTTACACTATCCATGGCGGCACTCCACAGATATAGGCGTCCCTTCATAACGCAATTCTCAGAATTATTCCGGAGACAGAAACTTGACGAATCCGTTGTTGTTCCATATCTGTAGTTCAGGTTTTCCGCCATCCAAGTTAACGAACCAATCTTGACGTTCTTGTATTTTTGATTATCTCGGCTATCCGTAAATACGCCATACTCAATCGTGGGATTGAGATAATCCCAAGCCGACGTCTTATTGGCCTTGTCCTGCATGAACGTCCAATACTCATTCACACCGGTATCATACTTACCTAGAGCCACCAAATTAAACGAAACGTTTCCAACATTTTTTCTAAACATGAAAGCAATCTCGTCAACCCTCGGCAAGTACTTGTCGAGTTTCACATTTTTTACCCTTCCTTCACGTTTGAAATCCTTCAACGATACACAATATTCTGCCATGGATTGCGCCGGCAACTCAACATGGTAAAAGTCCCAGTCCAAGCTATCGCGAGAATAAGATTCATCGGAAATTCCAAGATAAAGTTCTATTCCATTTATGCTGGCCTCATAAGTGAGGCAGACTCCGCCCCATTCATCGACGTGCGAGGCAGCCGTATCGATTTCAAATCCCAATGTAGGATAAGCATTATCGGGAATTACACCGGCCTTTGCACATATTCCGCCCCTGCAATTGGAAATGACGTTATCAGGGATTACTCCATCATCGATTGTCGCATGGAAATCAAAATACGTCTTTGCCTCTTCACTCACCCACACATAATCCTTGACTTTATTCTGGACCAGGTAGGTGTTTTTACCCTTCAACTTATTTCCGCCATACCAAATAAGGTCAAAATCGCGAATCAAGGCTGCATAAGGCTCCTGTACAAAATAGGATGTGCCTATGGAAGACTTCTTAGAGGGCGAGCCGCAAAGCGAATCTCTTCCTACTTGATATATGTTGAAGAACGCATTCGTACCGTCGGTGCCGTCAAAGCTGAAGATTACATCCGACAACTTTTTAGCCACGGCTTCACCCGAGAGCTCAGGTTTTTCAGAATCAGCGACAAATTGACTCCAGGGAATCCTTACCGTTATGTATTGGTTATCGGTCGTTGTGGCTTCAAGAGTCTTTTTAGGTATAATCCAATCATTACTCTCGGCATCATTCGGATAGAGCATCAAGTTGATCGGGTAAGTCGAAGTATAAGTGACGCAGAGTCCGCTCCAATCGCTCACATCGTGCGGGTCAGTCGCTTTGAACTTGTTCATGAGGAAGCCGACATGTGCGGCAAGATCCGGAGTCGAACGCGAGCCCTGTTTAAGTTGCACATAGCCGCAATAGCCATGGCAAAGCACAAGAGCACTATCCGGAACCGTCACGGTCGAAGCACCAGGGTCATCGTAGCTATTATCTGTATAGTAGCGCCATTCGGTCATAGCGAATCCCGTATGGAATTCCAGTTCGTCCTTTTCACCCTTCCAGATAAAGCCCGTCTCTTGGCTGGAGCTGGACTTCACGCTACTGCTGGACTTCGCACTGCTACTGGATGCCACGCTGCTGCTGGACTTTGCGCTAGAGCTAGAAGCAACACTGCTGCAAGACTTTGCACTAGAGCTAAAAGCAGCACTGCTACTGGACTTCGCAGAAGAACTCATCTTGGTTTCGCCGGAACCTCCCTGCGAGCTGCTGGATTTTTCGACTTCGTTCTTAGAAACAAGACCCAATGCCACGACGTTGATTCCGTTAGAAACAGGGGCATCTTCGGTCAAAACGACAGCAAACGTATTAGCCATCTTGAGGAACGATTCCAAGTCGGATTCGCCGCTCACGCGTTCCAGGTTCTTGAAAGAAAGTTCGGCCACGGCGACACTGCCCTGGGCAAGTTTCCAGCGGTATTCACTACGCACGTTTCCATCGGAATCCAGCTCGCGCAAGGCGGCATAGGCGCCGGGATACTCGTTAGAGTAGGCAAAAAGGATTCCCGAGTAGCGTTCGGAAAGATCGATTCCACCCAGGCTCACCTGGATGCCCGCAGTAAATTCTCCCGAGGTGTACTTCAGCAGGAACGCAATACCGCCATTACGACGGATAATGGGCGAAGGATCACTAGGCAGATAGTTCGTCATGAAATTGTAGGCCTGGTCGTCCTTTCCCGAGAAATAAACATCGACAGTTCCGTCCGAGAACATCGACCAGCTAGCACCCGCCGAAGTTTCTTTCATATAGCCGTTCGAACTGGCAGCACACCAGATCCAGTCGCCCTCTTCACACGAAGAAAGCCATTCCCAGTCCAGCTTGTCGAGATTCTTGCGGAAGGTTTCCTCGTTCCCGTAAGCTTCCTCGTAGTCGCCCTTGTACTCGTCCACATAATCGGTACACGCGGCGAGAAGGAAGAAAGTCCCAAATACGCTCAGGATGACACTTTTCATTCCGAATTTCATAGCTCCTCCTAGAACAGGAACGTCACCGCAGCGCCGATAGCACCGCCGATTGCAAGTCCAATGCCAATATTACGCATATTCTGCGCACTCTCAATCTTGTCAAGATGGTCGTTGTATTCGTCAGGATTCATGGGTTCCTTGTCGCGTTCCGACTTCGCCTTGTTGTTGAACACCGCTGCCATCACGCCGCCGCCCACGGCAACGGCACCTGCGATAGCCAAAGGAATCCAGTGGATACGGATTCCGGACTTTTCATCCTTCTTCGCGGCATCCTTCGCCGCCTTCGCTGCATCTTCCTTGGCCTTCATCTCGGCCATATCCTTCTTGAGAGTATCTTCCACAGGGGTCGCCGTCTCGGGCACAAAGCCATTATCACCCGCAAGCGTGTCCTTGGGCTGCGGACGAGCCTCCACGGCAAGTTTCGCGGAATCACCCTCGGCAATTGTGGTGGATTCTTCCTTGATCGAGGCCCTGGATTCTATAATGTCCTTATTTTTCTTGGGCAGGCCCCAAGACCAGCGGCCCACCAGGTCTTTGTCCTGATATACCGAAGTGAACTCGACGCGGCCCTTGAAGTTTTGCATTTCGCCATCGACACCGAGAGGCAGGTTCACCTTCTTCTTCGGGATGTTCACGATAAGGTGCGAATAGTTACGCCCCGTAGGCAAGGCCGCCACGCTGAAAAGCTGCGTACCGTTCAAGTAGTAATAGCCGGGAACCGACTTGTTCATGTCGAGGTAGAAATCCAAGAATTCCGGTTCCACCACGATTTTCACGTTCGCCTTCGCCTTGAGGAGCGAGTCGTTAATCAGTTCGACAACCTGCAAGAACAGAGGGGCGTATTCATCGCCGGACTTGCGCAGCACGATATCGCCGCACTTGCCTACCCAGCGGTCCATCATGCGGCGCTGCTGTTCCATACGGCGAGAATCAAAGTAAAGGTTGAAATTGTAGGTGGCGTCAAAGGCGCCTTCCATGTTCAAGGGTTCAAGGTCCAGCGAGCCATTCAATTTTAGCAGCTGTTCCTTGGAAACCACGATACTACCAAGGGCCGAGGCGCACACCTTGATTTGTTCCGTTCGTTCGGCAAGGCTGTTGCCCATGACCATGGAACCCAGTCGGATTTCACCGGTCACTTCCATGTACTTAGTTTCGAAGGCGGGGAGTTCCACCGCGTAGAACTTGCTACAGGCGTCGTCCAAGACTTCGTTGATGGAAATCATGGAGCATCGGTCGTTCATCTGCGCGATCTTGTTGGCTTCTTCCCACAAGGAATCGAGAGACGCGTTGCTCCCCACGTCTTTTTTCAAGCCTTCCAAATCCTTCTGGATGGCGGCAAACTCTTCCGCATCTTTCACGAAAATGGACGCTGTTGGGTCGGACCATGCGGCGGAAGCAAGCGCCACAACTAGAAACAGGAATAGATTATGGTGTTTCATCGTTAGTTTTGATAAGAAGGTTTTACACTATTTAATCTAGCTTTTTTTTTACTTAATTTACAATTACATTAAAAATTCCGTTTAAATTCCAATTCTTTTGAAGGAATTTCCCTCTTTTTTTATATTTGCACCCGCAAATGAGCGAAAATTACAAATACGGTTTTGTCACGGATATCGAAAACGAGGCCTTCGAGAAGGGTCTCAACGAAGATATCATCCGCAGGGCGTCGGCGCTCCGCGGTGAACCGCAGTTCATGCTCGATTTCCGACTGAAAGCGTATGAAAAGCTCAAGACCATGGAGCAGCCGAACTGGGGCGAACTGAGTTTTGCACCGGTCGACCTGCAGGACATCGTCTACTACTCCGCCCCGAAGACCAAGAAGAGCCACGAAAAAATCGAAGACGTGGATCCAGAACTCCTGGCCACCTTCGAAAAGCTCGGCATCCCGCTCGACGAACAGAAGCGACTTGCCAACGTGGCTGTAGACGCAGTTTTTGACTCGGTGAGCATTTACACCAGCCACAAGAAAAAGCTCATGGAAATGGGCATCCTGTTCTGCTCCATCAGCGACGCCATCAAGGAATACCCCGAACTCATCGAGGAATACCTGGGAAGCGTGGTCCCGGCTGGCGACAACTACTTTGCGGCACTCAACAGCGCAGTCTTTGGTGACGGAAGCTTCGTGTACATCCCGCCCGGAGTCAAGTGCCCGATGGACCTTTCCACCTACTTCCGCATCAACAACAAGGAAGCAGGCCAGTTCGAACGCACCTTGATTATCGCTGACGAAGGTGCCAGCGTAAGCTACCTCGAAGGCTGCACCGCGCCGGAATTCAGCAGCAAGCAATTGCACAGCGCCATCGTGGAACTCGTGGCGAAGGACAACGCCAGCATCAAGTATTCGACCGTGCAGAACTGGTACGCGGGCGACCGCGAGACGGGAGCCGGCGGCGTGTACAACTTCGTCACGAAGCGCGGCAAGTGTGCGGGCAAGAACAGCCGCATCAGCTGGACGCAGGTCGAGACGGGCTCCGCCATCACGTGGAAGTACCCGAGCTGCGTATTGCTGGGCGACAACTCCGTCGGAGAATTCTACAGCGTGGCCCTCACCAACGGGCACATGCAGGCCGATACCGGCACCAAGATGATCCACATCGGCAAGAACACCAAGAGCACGATTATCAGCAAGGGTATCAGCGCCGATTACAGCAGCAACGCCTACCGCGGCGAAGTGAGCATCCGCAAGTCGGCTACGGGCGCGCGCAACTACACGCAGTGCGACAGCATGCTCGTTGGCGACAAGAGCGCGGCGCACACGTTCCCGTATATCACTGTGGCGAACGCCAGCTCCACCACCGAGCACGAAGCGACGACTAGCCGCATCAGCGAAGACCAGCTTTTCTACTTCGAGAGCCGCGGCATCAAGCGCGAAGACGCCATTCAGGCGATGGTGGGCGGATTCTGCAAGGACGTGTTCAAGGAACTCCCGGGCGAATTCGCCACCGAAGCAAGGCAGCTGCTGACGCTGAAGCTTGAGCATTCTGTCGGGTAATAGTTAGACGAAAGAACGCTTCACTTCGTTCGCTTTAGACGAAAGACGAAAGGGATTCTGAAACGACGCTGTTCGGGATGACGACTCCTTTTTCTATAATATCAAACGATGAATACTTTGGAAGAAATTTTCGAGGCGCAGGGAAAAAAGCGCTGGGCAGTCGCGAGTACGACCGCGAAAGAACGCATTGCCAAGCTGAAAAAACTCCGCAAGGCGATTGTCGCACGACAGCAGGAATTCTACGACGCCGTGTGGGCCGATTTCCACAAGCCCAAGACAGAAGCCTGGATCAGCGAAGTCTTCCCTGCCCTCGAAGAAATCGACTACACCGTAAAGCACCTCCGCGCCTGGGTAAAGGACAAGCCCGGCAAATGGAGTTGGCTGTTTCCTTTGAACAAGAGCGTGAGCCATTTCGAGCCCAAGGGCCGCGTGCTCATCATGTCGCCGTGGAACTACCCCTTCCTGCTATTCGTCTCGCCCATCGTCGCAGCCGTTGCCGCAGGCAACGTCGTAATCGCAAAACCCAGCCACAAAACGCCGCACGTCGCCGCGTTCCTTGAATCGCTTATCGCTGGCGTATTCGCGCAAGACGAGGTGGCCACCGTTACGGGCGCCGGAGCCGAAGTCGGCGACAAGCTGCTCGCCCTCCCCTTCGACCACATATTCTTTACCGGAAGCCCGAGAATCGGTTCGCATGTCGCGGAATGTGCCGCGAAAGTCCATGCAGGCGTCACGCTCGAACTCGGCGGCAAATCGCCCGCATTTATCTTGGACAGCGTGAACATCAAGGATGCAGCCAAGAAAATCGCCTGGGGCAAGTGCCTGAACGCAGGCCAGACTTGCATCGCGCCGGACTTCGTACTTTGCCCGCGACGCCTCGTGCAACCGCTTGCCGAAGCCGTTGCAGACAACATAAAGAAGATGTACGGTGACACAGAAGATACCCGCAAGGATTGCGAAAACTTCGTGCACATCGTCGAGAGCAGGACCGTCGAACGCCACAAGGCATTGATACTCGATGCGGTTGAAAAAAGCGCAACAGCCGTCATCGGCGGAGCGGAATTCTGCGACGCGGACGCCAGATACACACCCGCGACCGTCCTCACCGGCGTCACGCCCGACATGGACATCATGCAGAGCGAAATCTTCGGGCCCATCCTCCCGATTATCGCCTACGATTCGCTCGATGAGGCAATCCAGTTCGTGCAGGCCCGCCCGAAACCGCTCGCACTTTACATCTTCGGGAAGTCACGACGCGACATCAAGCGCATGCTGCGCGAAACCACCTCGGGTTCCACCTGCGCGAACCACTGCATCTTGCAAATCGAGAACCTCTCCGTGCCTTTCGGTGGTGTGGGCATGAGCGGCACCGGGAATTACCACGGGATTTACGGGTTCAAGACGTTCAGCCACGAGCGCAACGTGATGCACCAGGGCGCATTCGACCCGCTCGCCTGCCTATACCCGCCTTACCACAAGCCCGGCGACAAGGGCCTCCGCGCCAAAATCCAGCAAATCGCGAAGAAGCTTCTAGGATAGCGTCATCCTGAGGCTCGGCTACACCTCTTCGACGTAGAGCTTTTTCATCTCGTCGGTGATAGCCATGGGACGGCCGCGGTTCAGGTCGACCAGAACCCACTGCGTCTCGGATTCAAAAATCACCTTGCCGTCGGAGATGCGCTCGAACTGGCACTTGCGCAGGCACGCCACACGGCCATAGGCAGCCACCCACGTAGTCCCGCGAATTTCATCGCCCAGAAAAGCCTGGTTCTTGTATTCCACGTGCTGCACGTGAATCATCCAGCCTGCGCCGAGGTTCTTCATCAAGGCCGTACCGCCGACCGATTCGGAATGCGCGATGGCGATATCCTGGATCCACTTCACCGACCAAACGTTGTTGAAGTGGTGATTGTCGTCAATCATCTCGGGCGTCACCTTAAAAACCTGAGAGAACTGCATCGGATTAACCGTATCTTCCATCGCAATAGCCATAAAGCCTCCTGTCACGGGAAATGTAGTAAATGGTAGATAGAGGCAAGTAATTACGCCCCTTTTCGCGAACGGCTTTTATTTTTCTTTGCGTAAAAACATAAAGAGAGACACATATGGATTGGAACGACTTTACGAGCCTTACCGCCGAAGACATGCGCGCCATCTGGAATTTTGATACGAAGGATCCTTTTTCTATCCTAGGTATCCACCCGCTTGAAACAGACAAGGGAATCAAGACGGTTATCCGCACGTACCAGCCGCAGGCTGCCTTCATCCGCGGAGAAAGCTGCGACGGCGAGGTAGAATTCGACTTCATGAAACTCGGCGACACCGGATTCTTCGAGGCCATCCTCGACATGGAATTCGAGCCGTTCTTCTACAACCTGATTATCAAGCAGGGCGACGGCATCGAGTACACACTCACCGACCCGTACGCCTTCCAGCCTGTGCTCTCGGAATTCGACCGCCACCTGATTTCGACCGGCACGCATTACGAGCTATACCGCAAGCTGGGCGCGAACCTCGTGGAACACCAGGGATTCAAGGGCGTGCAATTCGCCGTGTGGGCCCCCAATGCCAAGGCCGTTTCTGTCGTCGGCAACTTCAACAGCTGGGACGGCCGTCGCCACCAGATGCGCATGCTCGGCAGTTCCGGAATCTGGGAAATCTTCATCCCGAACCTCGGCGAAAACGAACTCTACCGCTTCGAGATTCACGGTGCCGACGGAAACCTGCACGTGAAGGTGGACCCGCTCGCCAAGCTCGCGGAGGTCCGCCCGGCCACCGCCTCCATCACCACGCACCTCGACGGCTACGAATGGGGCGATGACCTTTACATGAAGACCCACTGGGCCACCAAGGTCTTCGGAAGCCCGATGAACATTTACGAAGTCCACGCCGG
>CADBLC010000042.1 GCA_902795385.1 Fibrobacter succinogenes
GCTTCTCGAGACAAAGAAGTCCATCGCGAACATGACCGTAAGCGCGGGCGAAACCTGGCTCGCCGACATGGACGACAAGCAGCTCGGCGAAGTCTTCGGACTCGACAATACGATTGTGTAGAGAAAGGGGAACACCCCGCGGGCCTTATTCAGCCCAGTGGTTGCCGTTGTAGTTCTTGGCGGTGTCGGCGTCCATGCCGATTTGGCGCACGAGGTCTTCCATGCTGGCAAATTTCTGTTCGGGGCGCAGGTAGGCCATCAGGTCGAGCACCAGGTGCTGCCCGTAGATATCCTCGCTAAAATCGAGAAGATAGGCCTCGATAGCCATCTGGTGGGGCCCGGGCGCAGAGGGCTGCACGCCGATATTCACCACGGCGCGGCAAATGCGGCCATCCGCAAGCCTCGCGGATGCCACGTACACGCCGGATTTCGGCAGGAACTTGTACTGTTCCACCTGCAAATTCGCGGTCGGGAACCCGATGGTATGCCCGAGGCGCTTGCCCACAACTACGGTTCCGGAAAGGCGGTAGGGGCGCCCGAGATATGTCTGCGCGCGGGAAACGTCGCCGTTCAATAGCGCGTTGCGCACGGCGGAAGAACTCACGCGTTCGCCCTTGTGCAGCACAATGGAAAGCATCTGCGTGCTGAGTTCCGGGAACGCGGCGGTAATCGTCTCGTAGTTGCCCTTGCCGCCCGCGCCAAAGCAATGGTCGTGCCCGAAGAACATGGAGCACACGCCGCGCTTCTCGATGAGTTCCTTACGGACAAATTCATCGAACGGGAGTCTAGCGACTTCGGGCGTAAACGGCAAAACCAGGAAGTCGAGCCCGAGACTCTCGATGAACTCGCGCTTTTCTTCGGTGGTGGTGAGGAGCAGCGGGTCGCCGGGGCCACGCAGCACGTAGTTGGAATGGGGTTCGAAGGTGATGACGGTCGGTGTCCAGCCGTTCACTTCGGCGACGGCCTTCAGGGTACGGAAAAGCGCCTGGTGTCCCAGGTGGCACCCGTCAAAATTACCCATCGTCACGGCTCTTTTCTGTTTCTCGTTCACCGACATTCTCTTTTCCATTCTTACCTTCAGTCATTCTGGAGGACCTTTGGTCCGATAGAATCCATGGACTCTATCGTTCGCCTACCGGCTCGCTCCAGAGTGACAAAAACTTACTCATCCTCACCTAAATATATCTTCGGGCAGATACGGCCCGGTTCGTAGCGGCACACGCTCAGCACGTTGCCGTTTGCATCGGCGGCGAACACTAGCCTTTCGCAGTCGTCGCCACGGCCCTGCTGCCTTTCGGCTCCTTCCACGGGTTCGCGCCACGGAATCCAGTTTCCCTTGCGGATTACCGCCATCTGGTCGGCGTCAAGTTTTACGACCGGGAAGTCGAGCACCTGCTCCACAGGCTTGAGGTGTTCGCGCGTCAGGTCTTCGCCGTGAACGGCGGATTCCACGGAAACCTTCCCTATGCGGTGGCGGCGAATCTGCGAGACGCACCCGCAGGTCCCGAGAGCGCGGGCAATGTCGCGCCCGAGCGCACGCACGTAGGTACCCTTGCTGCACACGCACTCGATATCGAACGTCGCAAATTCCTTGCCGGAGCAGCCTTCGGTAATGCCGCCCTCGCCCACGACCTTGAGCGATTCGATGTGGATGCGACGCGGCTTCATCTCGAAATCCTTGCCGCGTTCGGCCCAGTCGCTCGCGCGGCGGCCGTCAATCTTCACGGCGCAATAGCGGGGCGGAACCTGGTCGATGTCGCCCGTGAACTGCGGGAGAACAGCCTCGAGGGCGGCACGGCTCACCGTCAACGCGGCCCCTTGCTCCACGACATCGCCGTCCCATTCGAGGGTGTCGGTCTCGTAACCCAGATGCAGGCGGAACGTGTAGCACTTGTCCTTCGCCTCCACGTAAGGCAACAGGCGCGTCGCACGCCCGGTGGCGGCGATAATCAGGCCCGACGCCCGCAAATCGAGCGTTCCGGCATGCCCCACGCGTTTAGTGCAAAAGACCCTTTTCAACGGGAAAAGGGCCTTGAAAGATGTTTCTCCAGCAACTTTGTCCAGGAGGATGAAACCCGACAACTAAAGGTCTCCTTTCTGCTTCAACTCCGCCAGGATGCTTTCGATATGCATCGCATGTTCCAGGTTCTCGTCCAGAGTAAACTTCAACTCCGGAACCTTGAATATCTTGAGCGACTTGCCGAGGACGCCGCGAATGAACCCCGTCGAGTTGTTGAGCCCGACGATGGTATCGCGCTTTTCCTTGTCGCTGCCCATCACGGAAACGAGAGCCTTCGCATAGCTCAGGTCTTCCGTGATGTCCACGCGGGTGATACTCGCGAGAGTGCTCACGCGAGGGTCCTTCAAGCCCTTCTGGATGAGCTTTCCGATTTCCTCGCGGAACTGTTCGCCAAGTCTGTCTGTCCTGCGGCTCATTTAGGCTCCCTTCTCGGCTGCGGCCTTTTCGGCGGCAGCCTTCTTGGCCTTCTCTTCGGCTTCTTCGCGGGCGACGTCTTCGAGCGTACGGGCCACCTTGACTTCCTTGAAGAAGATCAAGCTGTCGCCTTCCTTGATATCGTCGTAGCCCTTGAGGCCGATACCGCATTCGAAACCGCGGGCAACGGACTTCACGTCGTCCTTCATGCGCTTCAGGGACTGCACGGCGGTAGAACCGAGTTCCACGCCATTGCGGTACACGCGCACGAGGCTCGTACGGTCCACTTCGCCATCGGTAACCATACAGCCGGCGATGAGGCCAACCTTCGGTACCTTGAACACCTGGCGGATTTCGGCTTCGCCCTTGATCTCTTCGCGAAGCACCGGCTTGAGCAAGCCTTCCACGGCGTTCTTGATATCTTCGATACAGTCGTAAATCACGCGGTAGTTGCGGATTTCGATGCCTTCCTTCTGGGCCATCTCGCGCACGGAGAGCGAGGGCATCAGGTGGAAGGAGATGATGATTGCCTGGGCAGTCGTAGCGAACAGGATATCGGAATCGGTAATGGCACCCACACCCTTGCGGATGATATTGACCTTGACTTCCCTGTTCGTAAGCTTTTCGAGCGAGGCGGCAAGAGCTTCGGCAGAACCACCCACGTCGGCCTTGACGATAAGGTTGAGTTCGGAGAGCTTGCCTTCCTTCTGTTCGTTGAACTTGGATTCGAGCGAGATGGTGCTACGGGCGCGGAGGTCGCGTTCGCGGGCAGCCATACGGCGCTTGCTTGCAATTTCACGTGCGGTCTTTTCGTCGGCCACCACCACGAGGTCGTCACCGGCCTGCGGAGTTCCGTCAAAGCCAAGCACCTGGCAAGGCGTAGACGGCGGAGCAGCCTTCATCTGTTCGCCACGTTCGTTGAACATGGCACGGACGCGGCCTGCGTAAATACCGCAAACAAACGGGTCACCAATGTGGAGCGTACCGTTCTGCACCAGGATGGTCGCCATGGAACCCTTACCGATATCCAGCTTGGATTCGACAACGGCGCCGCGGGCATGAGCATCCGGGTTGGCCTTCAATTCCTGAACTTCGGCTTCGAGGGCAAGCGTTTCCAAAAGCTGTTCCATGCCCTGGCCAGTGCGTGCGGAAACTTCCACACAGCTCGTCTGGCCACCCCACTGTTCCACTTCCACACCGCGTTCGGCGAGCTGGGCGCGAATCTTGTCGGGGTTTGCCGTCGGCAAGTCAATCTTAGTGATGGCGACAACCATCGGCACGTTCTCGCGCTTGGCGAGTTCGATGGATTCAACCGTCTGGGGCATCACCATGGAGTCGGCGGCCACAACGAGCACGATAACGTCGGTCACCTGAGAACCGCGGGCACGCATGGCGCTGAACGCTTCGTGACCCGGAGTATCGAGGAACGTCACCTTGCCCTGCGGGGTCGTGACTTCGTATGCACCGATATGCTGAGTAATACCGCCAGATTCGCCGGAGACCACGTGAGTCTTGCGGATCCAGTCGAGCAAGGAAGTCTTACCATGGTCAACGTGGCCCATGACGGTAACCACCGGATGACGCGGCTGGAGATTTTCCTTGGATTCTTCCTCGACGCCGAGGGCGACTTCTTCGTATTCTTCCATCAGCTGGGCTTCGTAGCCGAATTCGTCGGCCAGAATCTGGATGGTTTCGAAATCGAGGCGGGCGTTGATGGTCACCATCATGCCCATTTCCATGCACTTCGCGATCACGCGTGCGGGCATCTGGTCCATGAGGCCAGCGAGTTCGCCCACAGTAATGAAGTCGGAAGTCTTGAGGATCTTCTTCTCTTCGCCGGAATCGTTGTCGTTGTGTTCCTTGCGATAAACTTTCTTGACAGGCTTCTTGGAAAGGTCGGCCATCACGCGGGACACGTTCTGGCGCACCATTTCCTGCTGCTGTTCTTTCTGGTTATCCATGCGGTCACGGCTGTTGCCATGACGGTTCTTGTCGTTACCGTGACGGCCGTTCTGGCCCTTGCCTCCGTTATGCGCACCCTGGCCGCCCATCGGGGCGCCACCCTGGCTTGCATTGAAAGCTTCTTGCATGGAGCCGCTGGAGAACCCTCCACTGCGGCCAGTGTAACCACCGTGGCTGCTGGCATTGCCCGGACCCGGACGGCGATTGCCGTTGCGGTTATCCTGGCCGCTTGTACGCGGGCCGAACGAACCGGTGTAGCCCTGAGCATTGCCCGGGCCGCGGTTACCACCCGGACGGCGGAAGTTGCCACGGGCGCCCTGCTGTTGCTGCTGGGACTTGGCGATACGAGCCAAGATAGCGGCATCGGGTTTGAACACCTGGGCCTTCATCGGCGGCTGCTTCAATTCCGTATCGGCAGTCATCATCGTCGGCGCTGCGGGAGCCGCAGGTTTCGCGACAGGCTTCGGATCCGTCTTGGGAGCCGCGGCGGCGGGAGCAACTTCGGCAGGCTTTGCTGCAGGAGCGGCGGGCGCTGCAGCCGGGGCGGCAGCAGGCTTGGCGGCGGGAGCTTCGGCAGGCTTCGGCGCCGGAGCGGCAGGAGCGGCGGCGGCGGGTGTTTCTACAGGCTTGACCGGAGCAGCTTCGGCAGGCTTTGCCGCAGGAGCGGCAGGAGCAGTGGCGGCGGGCGTCTCGGAAACTTGAGCAGGTTTCGCGGCAGCGGGCTTCGCAGCAGACTTCACCGTAGCCTTGGCAGCGGGCTTCGCATCAGCGGGCTTCGCGTCATCGGTCTTCTTGGTCGCCCTCTTGAGGCTAACCTTCACACCATTCTTCGTGGTCGTCGTGGACGCGGTCTTCTTCTTTTCGGCAGGCGCCTCGCCCGCTTCGGAAGCAGCCGGCTTCTTGAGGTTTTTGGACCGGGCATCCATCTTGGCCTTTTCCGCGGCTACCGCTTCTTCGATCTTTTCGAATTCTGCAGCGTTCACCTTGGAAACCTGAGTCAAGACCTTCACGCCGTTGTCGCGCAAAAGCTTCATCACGAAGTCACTCTTGACTCCATGTTCCTTGGCCCAGTCTACTGGTTTAATCTGTTCTAAGTTACTCATTAACTAGCCTGTTTAAGTTTCCTTGAAATTTTGCATCCGAAATCGAGAACGGCTCGATTATTCTTCGGCAGGTGCCCCTTCTTCTGCAACAGCGGTTTCTTCGGCAGCCGCGCCTTCTTCAGCAGGGGCGTTGAAAAGGCTTTCCACCCTGCGCACGGCACTGCGGTGCAGTTCCTGCGGACGCGGCGCCAGCACCTGGGCCTTGGCCTCGTCGTCCTTCTCGGACCATTCCTTCTCGCCGAACACGTCGAGGTTGCGACCCACGAGCTGGGCGGCAAGCTTAACGTTCTGGCCGTTCTTACCGATGGCCTGGGCAAGGTTCTCGTCGTTGATCACGACAACCGTACGGTCCGTACCCGGAACTTCGGCCAGCTTCACGACGTTAGCCGGAGAAAGGGCGCGCGTGATGAACACGTCGAGGTCCGGATTCCAGTGCACGATGTCGATGCGTTCGTTGCCGAGTTCGCGGACAATCGTCTGCACGCGGGCACCCTTCATGCCAACGCATGCGCCCACCGGGTCAATCTTCTCGTCACGGGAGTACACGGCAATCTTGGCGCGGTAACCCGGTTCGCGGGCAACGCCCTTGATTTCGACAGTGCCTTCGTAGATTTCGGGAACTTCCTGGCGGAAGAGTTCCTTGAGGAAGTCGCCGCTTGCGCGGGACAAGATAACCTGGGCTCCGCTCTTCACGGATTCTTCGACGCGAGCGATAACGGCCTTCACGGACTGGCCCTGCACAAGGCGTTCGTGGCCAATCTGTTCGCGAGGCGGAATCACGGCTTCGGTCTGCTTGCCGAGGCTTACGATAACGTTGCGGCCTTCGAGGCGGAGCACTTCGCCGCTGATCATCGTACCGATACGGCCGCGGTAGGTGTCCATCACCTTCTGGCGTTCGGCGTCGCGGATCTGCTGGGTCAAAAGCTGCTTGGCGGTCTGGATGGCCTGGCGGCCGAAAGCTTCCGTCGGGACTTCCATTTCGAGAACGTCGCCGGCCTGGGCTTCTTCGTTGAATTCGCGGGCTTCGTCCACCAGCATGTAGCCTTCATCGAGCTTTTCGACTTCGTCAGCCGTCATGGCCGGGTCGTAGTCCGGGAAGTCGTCCACGACTTCAACGCGGAGGAACACATGCACGCGGTCGTCTTCGTCAATTTCAACTTCAATCTTCTTATCGATATGCAGATACTTGCGGGCCGCCGAAATCAAAGCCTGCTTCAATGCATTGAGGATAACGGAGTCATCCATGTTCTTGGCCTCGACAACAGCCTTGAGCGCATCGAGCAATTTGATCTTGGGTTCGTTCTGTTTAGCCATTTTTGACCTTCCTATTATATTTGTACATCCACCTTGGCAACCAGCACCTCGGCACGGGGAACAACCACGTTCCCGGCGTTGCCCTTAAGCGCAAGCGTCAAATTTTCCTCGTCCGCCTCGACAAGTTTACCCGTAAGCGGTTTTCCCGTACTTCTCGTAACGCGGATAAAGCGTCCCTTGTTGCGGACAAAATCTGCGACCGACTTCAGGGGGCGGTCAAGCCCCGGCGACGACACTTCGAGCGTGTAGGCGCCTTCTATGACCTCAGGATCGAGGTCGAGCGCATCGGAAAGATGCCTGCTGACATTGGAGCAATCGTCTATCGTAACGCCTTCGGGCTTGTCGATATAGAGCCTAAGCGTTTTGCGCTTGCCGGCACGGAACATGTCGCATTCCACGAGCGTAACGCCGTTAGCCTTGCATGCGGCCTCGATCAGGGATTCCAGTTTCGCGTTGCTTACCAAATAAACCTCTAGTTCTATAATAAAATAGCCGTCCGCTAACGGAGGGAATCAAACCTAAAGCCGAAGCTCATGGCGAGACTCCTTCCACGGACAGTCTTAAACCGCGTACAAATAGAGAAATTTTGAGGCCGTTTTTCAACCCCAAGGATGCATGTTTAGCGCCTTTGGGCCCTGTTTTCCACCATAATCCAGTCGTTCAGGCCAAGAACCGTGTCGGCAAGCGCCTTAAGCGAATCCTTCACCGCAACAAGGCTTGAAGGCGTTCCATCTCCCGACGTGCCAAGGTCGCGGTTCTCCCCAACGTCGGCGCGGTAGTCGTACAGCCCCGTCGCAGCGTTGTCGTACGTATTTCCGAGGATGCGGAAGGTGTCGAGCGCAAGCGCGGACTTGCCCGAATGGACGCCCGCGGCAAAAGGCCTGCCCCCTTGGCGAAACAGGTTGTGACCCATGAACGAGTTGGCGGCCCGTATCCCGGCAAGCGCAAGCACCGTCGGAGCGATATCGCACTGGCCGGCAGCACCGTCGTGCAGCATTCCGGGATTCTCGCGGATAGCCGCGGCAGGTCCGTTCACCACGAACGGAATCCATGTTACATTGGAGTACGCCTCGCTGCCGATGGCGGAGACGCCATGCTCCCCTTGCGGGAACCCGTGGTCGCCCAAAACAATCACGAAGGTATTCTTGAACCATTCCTCCCTGGACAGCGTCGCGAGGAAGCGCCCCATCTGTGCGTCGGCCCAGTGCATGGTAAAGCGCATGCGGTCGGCCTGCGGCAATGCCTTCGCCGAATCCGGCATGCCGGGAACAAGGTTGAACGGATAGTGGTTGCTGCGCGTAATCATCGCCGCCACAAAGGGATGGCCCGCCGAAAGTGACGTGGGCGCAAGCGTATCGCGGATAAACCCGGCCGTCTTGTCGAAGAACGTGGAGTCATCTTCAAAAGCGCGATCGTAATGCGTGCGGTCGTACCACTTCTGGAACCATACAGACAAATTATCCCAAGCCGGGTCCGCCGCCGAGAAGAAATGCGCCACATAACCGCTGTCCCTCAAAATCGAGGCAAAGCTCGGGATGTCGGCATAAACGAGTTCCGACGCCGTGAGCTTGTAGCGGTGCGGCGGAAAGCCAAAGTGGCTCGAGAGCACGCCACCGACCGTCGGCACGCCGGCCGCATAGAAGCGCGTCCATGCCCATCCGGATTTCGCCAACGAATCGAGGACCGGGGTCGCCGACGGGCGGGAATCGTCCGGATTCAGGTACCCCACGTCCATACCGCGCTCAGATTCCATGAAGATGACGATGAAGTTCGGGCGCGCGGGCAGTTCGGAACTAGAATCTGCGGGCTGTACCTGCCCCGAGTCCGCGGGCGTTTCAGAACTAGAGTCCGCGGCGGAATCCTCGACGGCCTTGGGCACGCGGTACATCGGGTAATCCGCGAACGGGTACTCGTACAGTTCCGCATCAGGCCCTTCCACCTGTGCCCAAAGGCGCCTGGACGTTTCTGTTGCCGCGGCAATGAACTGCAGGTCGACCTTCGTTCCGCCCGAGACAATCTCGCGCAAGTCCTTCACGACAATCTCCACCACCGGTTGAAGCTTGCGCATGCGGTTCGTCCCCTTCCATATCACGTTCAGGAACAACTCCGAGAAGCCGAAAAAGGCCACACACCCGATAAGCCACACACGCAAGAGCGAAACGCGCACATTGCAACGCAGGAATCCCTTACGGATAAGCCTGTACAACAAGAACGCAAGCGGTACAATGCCCACGAGCAAGAGCCACTGCAAATAAGGAATCGACTGGTCCGACGAGACATAGTCGGGCAATATCGAAAGCGACGAAGCGTCCTTGTACGTATTCAAAAGCGAAATGGAAAAATGCGTCCCGAGGAAGCGCTGGATTTCGTGGTCCAACAGCGTGAACGGAAGGATTATCGACTGCAGAACGCAAAACACAGGCAGCACAAAGCGGCGCAACTTGGACGACACCGGCAGGAACATCGCCAAGAGCAAAAACGGCAACGCCATCTCGGCAATCCAGATGTAGTCGATGCACAGCGCATGGAAAATGTACCAGTCCGGCTTGGCGACAAACGGGATTCCGTAGGGATTGTCCCTGAAAAGCAACACGAACCGGAGCAAGCCATGCACGGCCCAGAAGGCAAGCGCCGCAGCAATGACGCAGAATGCGGCCTTCAAGCGTATTTGTCGGGATTCCGTTCTATCCATGGTGCCAAAAATAGTTATCTTGTGTGCCGATATGATTTACGTCCTACTTATTTTGGCCAGCATTGCAGGAATCGCGCTCTCCGTCTTTTACCTGCGCAAGAACATTATCCGCATCAAAGAGAAGAACAAGAACGAGCCCAAGGCTTACAAGCGCGTGATGAACTATGCGCTGACCGCACTCTGGTACGGCTACCTGCTCGTGTTCTTTGTAGGACTCACCGTCAACAACACTATTTTCTAGAAGCTAGCCAGCGCTCGTACAAAAACAGCGCAATCAGGTTCTTGCCGTCCACGAACTTGTGGGCGGCTTCTTCGTATGGAAGCACCTCCGTGCGAATCCATTCATTCTCGTCCACATACGTCTGGTTCTTGCCGTCCATGGCCTCGAGCTGTTCGCGCGTCACGTCGCGTTCAATGGCGTACAGGCGGATGCGTTCGTCCAAGATTCCGCAGCTTCC
>CADBLC010000043.1 GCA_902795385.1 Fibrobacter succinogenes
GCGACCTCGCTTACGGTCCGCACGGCCGTGGCCCGCAGATTCCGGGTAACAGCCTCCTCGTTTTCGAAATGGAATTGATTGATACGCACGCTGCCAACGCCCCGGCCGCCGAACCTGCCAAGGAAGAAGCCAAGCCGGCCAAGGCTGCCCCGAAGGCCGAAGCTAAGGCTGCCAAGGCTGCTCCTGCCGCTAAGGCCGAAGCCAAGCCGGCTGCCGCTCCTGCTGCTGCTCCGAAGGCCGAAGCCAAGCCGGCTGCCGCTCCTGCTGCTGCTCCGAAGGCCGAAGCCAAGCCCGCTGCCGCACCTGCTGCTGCTCCGAAGGCCGAAGCTAAGCCCGCTGCCGCTCCTGCTGCTGCTCCGAAGGCCGAAGCCAAGCCCGCTGCTGCCGCTCCTGCTGCTGCCCCGGCTGCCGCTCCTGCCGCCGCTCCGGCCGCTGCCCCGGCCGCCGCAAAATAGTGCGTACGGTTATACCGGTTTGAAGAATGTCCTGCGCCCTTGTGCGGGACGTTCTTTTTTTTATTTCTTTTTTTCCGCGACGCGGTTTAAAATATATCTTTGGGGAGAAATTCCCCGGAACTCTCTTTTATGCCAAGATTATTAGCTGTCGCTCTCTTTTCCGTATTGTTTCTTGCCGCCTGTAACGAGCAAAAAAAGATTGAATCCCTGCAGCACGAGTCTGCCGTCCTTGAATCCCGTGTCGAATCGCTGAAGGCGGAAATCAAGAAGGCCGAAGACATTGCGAAGAATTCCCGCATTATCCTCGATACGGTCCGGGCGGGCGAGGGGCCGTTCCATCTGTTCCAGCGCCTTGATTCGTTGAGGTGGGTTGGCGTAGAAAATAGGGACAAGAATTTTGCCAACGACCTGGGCAAGGTCTATGCCGCCATGCAGGACAGCGTGGAGTTCAAGCTCCGCGTGGGTGAAAAGTTCTACATCTCGGTCGATGCGAACGGCCATGTGCAGCGCTTCCGCTATGCACCGAACGTCGTTACGTCGCACGTGGTCGTGAATTCTGATTCCGGCTACTCCTACATGCTTATTGAAAAGCCCGTCGTAAAGAAGCAGTCCGTTTACGAGGGTGCGCTCGAAGAGGGGAGTACCTTGAACGGCATCCTCTTCAAGGTCGGCATTCCAGCCCGGATGGTGGGCGTCGTGAGCGGCGTGCTCCAGTGCAAGGTCGCTTTCCCCTTGGCTCGCCCCGGAGACCGTTTCCGTGTGCTTCTGGAGGATTCCTACTACCAGGATTCCATCTGGGTCAGCGGCAAGGTCATCTATGCCGAATTCGACGGCCGTATTGTTGGCCATCACGAGGCCTTCCGCTACGAAGACGAAGACCCGAGAAGTTCGTACAACGCCCACTATACGGAAGCCGGTGACGCCCTGATATTTGACGGCCTGCGTTACCCGCTGGAACACTTGCGTATCACGAGTTCGTTCGGTTCGCGCATCCACCCGATTACGGGCCAGCGCAAGGTGCATTACGGCGTGGACTACGGCGCCCCGACGGGGACGGTCGTGCATGCCGTTGCCGAGGGTCAGGTGACGGTTTCCGGCTACGACGAATACAGCGGCAACAAGATTGCCATCAAGCACAGGGACAATTCCGTGAGCTGGTACATGCACTTGCAGACAAGGGGCGTGTCCGTTGGCTCCAAGGTGTCGCCGGGCCAGGCTATTGGACGTGTGGGCTCTACGGGCCGCAGCACCGGGCCGCACCTGCACTTTGGATTTAAAAATGCCCAGGGCGCCTGGATAAATCCCCTGAGCAAGACGATGATTGCGACACCCAAGCTGGCGGGTGCACGACTGACACCACCGACGTGATGGTGCGCGTGCGGCGCTTGGACTAGTGCGTCGCGACTCTTGAACTAGCGCGGCAACTTCTTGAGAACCTTGTAACGGCCGAGGTCCTTGGACTTGGGAATGGTTTTGGCAATACCACGACCGGCATTCTTCTCTAGTGCCTCGTAGAACCATGGGCGGATTTCCGAGCCGTAGCCTGCGGTGCGGACCCTCTTGCCTTCCTTCGCGATGGCGAGAGCCGAATCAAGCTGGGCGTCGGTATCGGAAACCGGTACGTCCGGCGCGATTCCGCGCAAGTGGTAGGTTTTCTTGTTCAAGTCGTAGGAAATACCCACGGTAATCAAGGCCGCACCTTCCAGGTACGTGGGGGTGATTCCGTAGCCGACGCCCTTGCCGTAGGTGGTTGCGCCAACGAGAGGACTGTGCCTGTTGGCGAGAACGCCAGCGAGCGTGTATTCGGAACAGCTGCCGGAACCCGAGTCCGCCATGAATACGAGGTAACGGTTCCTTGCGAGGCCGTCCCACTTTGCACGGACCGTGTCGCCATATATAACCTGATGGTCCGCGATTTCGTCGGGATTGTTGACGTCGTAAGGCCTGTATTCAACGGCGATGATACTCCCCATGGAAAGCATCTCGGTGGAGATGTTGATGCACTGGGTTTCGCTGCCGCCGGGATTACCGCGCAGGTCGATGATGGTCGCCTTGGTGTTCTGGGTAGCCTTCAGTGCCTGCACGAATTCTCCGTAGGTTCCTTCGTCGCTAGGAGTATTCGTGTCTGCGAATTCGTGAATGCGGATGACGGCGACGGAGTCAATTACCTTGTATGTAACCGACGGGGCGAGGTACGCTCTGATTTTGAGGGTGTCGTTGATTTCGATAGCGTCGCCGGATTGGTTGCGCCTGATGGTTATGGCCACTCTGTCGCCGATGGTTCCTTCGGCCAGGTCTAAGAAGTCGTCTTCGTTGTGGACGGCCTGACCACGTAAAGAAACGATGGTGTCTTCTACTTGGAGGTGTGATACTTCGGCGGCGGAACCCAAGAATACCTGGGCGACAACGATGGCGTCGGAGGCGCCGGAGATATGGACCGTCTTGACGTTTACACCGATATCGGAAATGGTGTCGCGCGCTTCGAATTCTTCAATGAATTCGTCGTATGTCATGAACATCGGCGGAATGTAGCTGGTGTATCCGTCCCTAAGCGATTTGAACATGTAGTAGGTGTCGAGAATCTTTCCCGGGATGGGTTCCACAGGCTTGTAATGCAAGGACCCTTGGCCAAGATAGGCCCTGCGCCCTTGTAGCGGCCTGTACCACGGGGAACCTTCGGGTACCAGCGAGTCGCTGTGGGCGAACAGGTAGTACAGGTCAAGCATCTCGTAGCAGTATTCGAATTCTTTCTCGTTCTCGCTCAGGGCGTTCCAAGAAGCGTTGAACTGGTCGTTCGATGTTATCAGGTCAAAATCCGCCAGGTCGACGACGCTGCTGTCGCCGAGAAGATTGATTTCGTCATCGCTACCGCTAACGGTGCAGGCTCCGAGGAAAGCTAACGAGCCGACGGTAATTCCCTGTAGGAAAATTTTGAACAAGTTCATTTATCCTCCTTTATAAATCTGTTTCTTGCAGAATCGCTCCGCCAATGTCAAACGGCGAAGCGTTCCTCCCGACCGGGTGAACTTCTTCGCCTGCCGCAGCCTTCTTGGGAGCGGACTTGGCCGATGATGTGCCAAAATGTTTCTCGATGGCCTCGACAACGCAGGAGGTTGCCGATGTGCCTCCGCAGTCGTAGTCGGGAACGAGTCCCTTGTGGTGGTACGAGTTGCCCTTGGGTGTCAGGAATTCGAGGTTGGTGATAATGGCGAGTCCGCCTGCGGCGGTGTTCCAGTTCGTCTGGCCAATGCCCTTGCCGTAGGTGGTGGTGCCCGCGAGTGGAATGTCTACGTTCTCGGTCACCGCCGCGGCGAAGATTTCGGCACAGCTTGCGCTGTGGTTGTCCGCGAGGATGATGAACTTCCCGTTCTCGCCGGGGTCTCCCTTTTTGGCGTCCACCTTCTTGTTCATGTATATGGGCTTCCCGTCGGGGTCAAAAGCGCGCCATGTGCGGGACGAAAGCGTTCCCGTTGCTACAAAGAGGTCCGCCATCGGCACGCACTGGTCTACGTGGCCGCCCGGGTTGCCGCGGAGGTCGAGGACGCGCGGTTCCTTGATGTTCTGCGTGGAGTCCAGGTACGAGCGCAGTTCGCCGTAGGTGCCTTTTTCAAAGTCGGCGGTGTTCTTCTTGAATCCGTTGATGGTGATGAAGATGGTCCCGTAGAGAGTGTCCACGAATATCGTCGGGGCGTAGACGGTCTCCTTGGTGAGGCTGAATTCGAGTACGCTGGAATCGAGGACCATGGTGAGATTGACCGTGGCCGAGGTGTCGAGGACGCCCATGTAGGTGGCGTATGCGGTTGGGCCAGAAAGTTCAATCCCGTTGACGGTACGGATGTTCGCGTAACGCGGGACTCCCGCCTTGCCGGCCGGACCGTTGGGGTAGACGCGGTAAACGAAAAGCGGGTATGTCGCATTGTCGTTGATGATGTAGGTCATGCCTACGTCGCCCGGGACCATGCTCGTGTTGATGGCGGTCTGGGCGGCTTCGCTCTTGGTCGGTTCCACGTAGCGGGTGTAGGGGTCCTTGAGGGCGCGGTAAAGCTGCTGTGCGGAATCCCCGGTTTCCGGAAGGTCGTCTAGTTCGTCTTCAAAGAGGTAGGTGCGCTGCAAGAGCCAGCGGTTGTATTCGAATTCTGTCGGCTTGGGCGTGCTCTCAACCGGTGTCAGGTAATCACTGCACGCAGCGAAAAAGGCGACGGCGCATAGGGATTTAAAGATTCTTACCAAAGAATTCATTCTCCGTATCCTCCTTAAATCTCTTTCGTCTAAAATTACTGGTCGATCTTCAGACCCTTTTTGTCGAGCAGCAGGCGGGGAACGCCTTCTTCCATGGGGTTCTCGATGATGGAGATTGTCTGGAGGCTGTCGCAGTCGGCCAGGGCTTCGGGGAGGGTCGCGAGCTGGTTCGCGTCGAGCACGAGTTCGCGGAGCTTGCCGAGCTTGCCGAATTCCGCGGGGATGGCGCTCAGCTGGTTGCCCGAAATCATCAGGATTTCCAGGTTGCCCAGGTGACCGAGGGCGCTCGGGATGCTCGTGAGCTCGTTGTTGTCGAGGTAGAGCTTCACGAGGCTTTCCATGTCGCCGATGGAGGCGGGAATGTCGGTGAGCATGTTGTCGTGCAGGCTGAGCTTCACGACCTTCTTCCAGTTGCCGATTTCTTCGGGCAAGTCCATAAGCTGATTCTTGGCGATGTTCACCGTATGGAGGTTCGTGAGCTTGCCGATGGTACTCGGCAGTTCGGAAAGGCTGTTGTAGCCCAGGTACAGGTGCTCGAGCTTCGTGAGGTTGCCGATGGAGTCGGGGAGTTCCATGAGGTCGTTCTCGCTCACCGAGAGGCTCTTGAGGTTCTTGAGCTGTCCCAGTTCGTCCGGAAGCTCCACGAGCTTGTTGCGGTCGAGGTTCAGTTCTTCGAGAGACTCTATGTCAAAGAGTTCCTTGGGCAAGATACGGAGGTCTTGCTGGGAAAGGTCCAGGGAAGTGGCCTTCTCGGCCTTGGCTTTTGCAATAACATCCATCAGATTCATAGGGCGTCTCCTCGGGTTCTTACTTCATAAATCATAACATTTTAAATCATAGCATTTTTAACGTGGCTCGTATGGGGTGGAACAAAAAAAAACAGCTATTTGTTCTCTAGGCACCCCATTGACAAAACGGTTCGGATTTGGTTGTACTGCAAATATGATTTTTTTTTGAATTTTTATTTAAAATTGCCTAATTCTGCATAAATCAGCAATATTTGTATTGTAATATTGTTTGCTTTCCGTAGAAAAAAGAGGTAGTTTATAGGCATGAAACAGATTACTGAATACACGGATTACCGTCATTACATATTGGACTATTACACCGAGCGCAAAATGAAGGGTGCGTTCACGTGGAGGGAGTTTGCCCGTAATGCGGGCTTCTCTTCGCCGGTGTACTTGAAGCAGGTGAGTGACGGCCAGTTCAACTTGAGCGCGGAGGCGGTCGAGCGCGTGGCCGCCGCCATGGGCCTCTCTGGGCTCGAGCTGCTCTATTTTCGCGCCATGGTCAAGTTCAACCACGCGCCCGATGACCGCAACAAAAAGCGGTATTTCGAGGAGATGCTCTCGATTGCGGGCGATGGCAAGGTGAAGGTTTTGGAGGGAGACGCCTTCAAGTTCTTTAGCAGCTGGAAAAACCAGGTGATCAGGGAACTGGCTTACGCCATGCCAGGCGCGAAGCCCCTGGAACTCGCCCATGCTTGTCGACCCAAGATTACGGCAGCCGAAGTTTCCGAAACACTGAAGTTCCTTACCCAGGTGGGGTTACTGCGCAAGGACGAAAACGGAAACTACAGCGTGGTCGACAAGGCCGTGACGACGGGACCCATGGAGGTCACGCCCGTCGCGGTTCGCGGCCTTCATCGCGAAATGGGCGAGTTCGCGCTCGAGGCCATCGAGGGGGTCCCCCTTTCGGAACGTCATTTTTCGGGCCTTACGCTGGGCGTTACCCAGGAGGCCTACCAGAAGATTGTAGAAGAAATTGCCGCCTTCCGCAAAAGGGTGGTGGCCATCGCCACCGCCCAGAGCGAGACGGATCAAGTGTACCGCTTGAACTTGCAGTTCTTCCCCATGACAAAAATCACAAAGAAAAATTCAAAACAATAGGCTAGGAGCAGTATCATGAAAAAGTTTAGCATTTATACAACGGCAGCGCTCATGGCGCTTGCATCGAATTTCGCAGGCTGTTCCTCGGACGGTGACGGTTCCGTTGCCGGCAACAGCTCCGAAGAAACGGGAATCATCGCCTTGGAAAATATTTCCATTGCAGGCGTGGCCCGTGTTGGCTTGATCTTGGAAGATGACCAAGAATCTGATTCTGTACAGCGGGAAGAACCGTTGATTACGATATTCAATAATTTTGACAAGGGTTCGGTGGTGACCCTCCATGAACTGGATTGCAAAACGTTCGACGAAACTGGACGAGATTATGTGGGTAATGTCTATGACGACGAAGGCGCCTACAAGGTCGATAGTATTACGATTACGTGCCCGTATGTTTTGGTTGAGGTTTCTGGAAAACTCAATAAAGGCTATTACGATGATGGTCGCACGGCTTCTCTCCGGGCCTTGGTGGACTTACAAACTTCTAAGGAGGTGAATGTCAACGTATTGACTGGCCTTGCTGTTGAGGGTATTTTGAAAAATGTCAAGGCGGGTTCTAGTTTCGCCAACGCAAAAAAGAATGCGGAACAGGCCGTGCTCAAAACCTTTGGAATCTACGATGGCCTTGCGAGTTTTGATTCCATGGACATTTCGGGTAATACTAGGTCGGACGGCGCCTTGTATGCCGTAAGTTACCTGCTGCGGAACTTCTTGTATTATACGCAGAATGTGGTGTACTTGTCCCAAAACATTGCTAGCGGGGAGGAATGGCTAGATGATTCGCGCATGTTGCAATTTGACCTGCAGGGCGGTACTTACAACAAGTCGACCATAGGTAAGGGAGATTTGGCTGACATGGCGATTCGGGCTCGAATGTACAGGTGGCCGAACGAATGGGTGGCAAAGTACTTGCAGAACTATGTTTTGGTGGGATTTGATTTGGATCGGTGTCAGGAATCCAACCAAGGTACTGAAGTCGCCTTGAAGGAATATTACGTGGCCCGCTGTGACTCGGGACTATGGCTCGTGAAGGCGAATTACAGCAACTATGACTTTGGTTTGAGCTACACTACAGGTACCATGGTGGATTCGAGAGACAATCACGAATACAAGACGGTCACCTATGATGTGGACGGAGTTGTACAAACCTGGATGGCAGAAAATCTGAATTATGCCGGTGTTGATAGTTTGCTGTGCCCCGGTGGAGAGAACGCTAATTGCGATACCTATGGGCCTCTTTACCCGTTGAATGTGGCTATGGGAATCTCCAATACGCAGAAGTTCCCGTTGGGTATTATAAGGTTCGGCTCTATGGAAAACTGCCTTGATGAGATGAAGGATGGTGCAGATTCCAGCGAATGGCGCGCCCATTGTGAGAAATATTTCGATGGAACGTATCTGGTTGTTGGCGGGACCTATAATAGGGGCGAGTACGCTTATGGAAATCTCAATCGTTGCGTGACCGATATGGAAGACAGTGTTTCAACCGAGGATGCAGAGGATTACTGCGGTGTTTTGTTTGGCGAATTACGAGATTTCGGATGGTTTAAGGCTGAGGAAGGAGGCTACGCCATGTTTTATGCCGCCGACGAGGATAGCGTTTACCACCTGCAGCCCCAGGGCATTTGCCCTGAAGGTTGGAGACTCCCAACGGATCAGGATTTCAAAGCTCTTGAAAAGTGGGTTGGGAAAAGCCGATTTGGCGTGGTCATGAAATCGACGACATGGCCCGAAGCATGGGTAGGAGGGCGCCTTATGTTGGAAGGGGCCGATGCCGTTGGGTTCAATGCGCTTCCGGCGGGCTATGCCGGGGAGGACATTTGTCAGTTTGAAGAATGTAATTTAGGTAAGGGGGCGACTTTTGCTCTTCAGGGAGGCTCATTCTATGTAATTAGCTCTGATTATGCGGCAGGATACGCGCGTATAGGCAACATTGCAGTTTCCGTCCGCTGCATCAAGGATTCTGCCGAAGCTCGCGAATAAAGCCCCAAAAAGAGCGCCATACGCCGATTGCCCAAAATGTACGGATGAGCCCTTGTGTAAACAAGCCCGTCATCCGTACAGGAGGGCTTTTTTTATAAAATTTATACAGATGTGCACTAAAACATCCATGTAAGTAGTAGTTTTTGCAAAAGATTTGTTATTTTTGTACTCAAAATCGTGTTTTGAAACTATTTTTAGGGAGCGAAATTCTGCATTGACACTTCATATAACAAAAATATATGATGTGACAATAGTATAATAACTGAGGAAAAAATGGAACTTACAAAATCGCAGGAACGCCGCTTGGCATTTGTTGCTAGCCTCTTGAGCTTGAACCCCAACGACCCCAACGATCGAATAAAGGCCCTCCGGCACCTGAACCTGGATGAAAACGGATGTTTTCATGGATTCCAGTACTCTCAGGGGTTCATGGAATTCTTCATTTTCCTTGACGAAGATACTCCGCTCGAAAGAGTTGTCGCGCACCTGAATGCCGACCTCAAGCTCTTGCAGATTGCGGTGTTCCGCACGAGCGATCCGACCAACCCGTTCTTCCTCTCCCTGCGCGAAGAGGCCGACCCGTGGGCGGTCAACAAGATTTCGGACGATGCTGACGAAGAAGAAGATGCCGATACCCCGGCCAGCCGCCCGTACATGGAAACGCTCCAGATTACCGTTTTGCGTACCAAGTCCAGCCGCGACGTCACCGACTCCGAACTGGAACGCACCCTCAAGGACATGCGCCGCAAGCTCTCCATCTGGAAGAACGAAGTCAAGGCGAAACTCGAAATTGTCGCCGAACACGACGACCTCACCAAGGACCTCCGCAGCGCCGACGACAAGCTTGAAATTGTGATGAACTCCGAGCCGCTGCACCTCACCAGCGACCACGGCGAACTCTTCCTCGGTTTCTGCCCGATTCGCACGATTTTCGATTACCACGTAGCTCTCGGCAAGCGCCTCAAGACGAAGCACAACATGGCTATCGTCAGTAGCAACATCCGTACTTACCTCGGTAACCTCACCCATACCAACGCGGCCCTCATCGATGCCTTCCAGACCATGGAACGCAACGACGACGAGAACGTGAACCTCGACGACTTCCCGTTCCTGCACAACGGTATGACCCTCACGGGCGACGACCTGCGCGCCAAGGAACGCGACGGCAAGAAGGTGCTCGTGATTGAACGCCCGAAGATCATCAACGGTGCCCAGTCCCTCTTCACGTACGAACAGTACGCCAAGAAGAGCAAGAAGCCGGTGAACCCGATGGTGCTCGTGAAGGTCGTGGTGCCGTACCCCGGTGCCGACAACTTCCTGAACCAGGTGACCATGGCCAACAACCGCCAGAACCCGGTGTTCAGCTACCACCTGCGCGCCGCCGACGACCTGCAGTTCTTCATCTGGCAGCGTTACCAGGAAGAAGGCTTCACCTACGTTTACAAGGATGGCGTGCGCCTCAAGGCACGTACCCGTAAGCTCGAAGTGCGTATGCGCCCCGAACTTGCCAAGACCCTCTTCATGATGGACGGCAAGCTCAGCGAATGCCGCTCCAGCGACTGCATCTTCGACAAGGAAACTCTCTACCAGCGCTGCTTCGGCGCCTTCGTGCGTGTTTCCCCGGACAAGGAAAAGGATTTCGTCCGCAAGACCATCGCCTTCACCAAGGCTTGGCAGCTCCTTAGCCGCTTGCCTATCAAGATCCGCAAGGTGGTCCCGGGCCAGGGTGTTTCTATCGAGGCCAACGACGATAACCCGCTGACCAAGATTACGTTCAACGGCCGTCTCGAAGACAAGTTCATCTTCCGCAGCGCCGTGAAGGACCTGGTCGTGGCTCTCGCCCTCAAGCACTGGCTCATTTTCGGCGATCCGATCCAGGATTTCGAATGGCTTGTCGAGAACGAACTCAACTTCAACGATTCCATCCTCAGGTACGCTTCCAAGATTTACACCGAAGACCTGAAGGGAATCCTGATAAACGAATTCAAGGACAATCCGGCCTACTACGACACCATCACGACAATTGACAAGGATTCTGGCGAGTCCGTGGAACGTCGCTTGTGGAAGGGCTTCAGCAACACCGCCACCTACGACAAGATGATGGATCTTCTGGTCAAGAAGAACCGCACTTGGGAAAAGTGCCGCGGCGGCATCGAACTGTTCCTCTAGTCGTTCGCTGTTAGTCATTAGGTAAATCCCCGGCTTGGCCGGGGATTTCCTTTTTTAGGCGCACCGGAAGTGTTTTGGGGCGTTTTTGGCCCTCTCTTGGCGCATATTTTTCTAATTTATCGCAAAATTCACCTTATTTACTGAATTTGGCGCTGTCGAATTCTGTATTTTGTGTCTGTTGCTTTTTAGAAGGTTCTTACATAGGACCCCTTTGGGTTTTTTGGCTCTGAGTCTCTTGGCTCCGGGCTTTGCCTTGTCGCAGGAGGATTCCTCCGGGGACCGTGTTTCTGCATCTGCACAGGAGTCGGAACAGCCCGCGGACCCGGCCGAGACTGAATGGCAGCCCACGTACCAGTACATGGCCCTGCCGCCTTCCGCGACTCCCTTGAACAGCTTGCTTCCCTTTGGCGGTATCGGCGCTTCGCCCAGCCTCATGAAGACGAACAAGGGTCAGGTGTTCAGCCACGACATCAACATTGCGACGCGTGAACTCGACGTGAGCGAGAAGCATGTGAACGGGGTCTCCCGCGATACGACGACTCTTTGGACGGCGCACTACCCGGAACTCACGGACTACGTGTCCGACATGTACGACGTGGGCCGCAAGAACCTCTGGCTTAACGGACTCGTGGGACAGAAGGACGATGGCTACGAGGCGCCCGAGACGGGCTCCATGTTCGATATCACGATTCCCGTGACGATGCCCGCCTGGATGCGCGACTTTGGCCTCGACAAGCCCAAGCTGATGCTCCAGGGTACCATGGACATTAGACTCAAGGGTTACGGCGAGAAGGACGACGCCGA
>CADBLC010000044.1 GCA_902795385.1 Fibrobacter succinogenes
CATCTCGTTGCTCATGTTGTCGAGCATGATGACGTCCACGCCCTTGTTCAAAAGCGCACGCAGCTGGTCGAAGTTTTCGACTTCCATTTCGACCATCAAGTTCTGCTTGTTGTTCTTCTTCACGACTTCGAGCGCCTGGAGCACGCCACCCGCCGCAGCGATGTGGTTGTCCTTCACAAGCACCATGTCAAAAAGGCCCATGCGGTGGTTAGAGCCGCCGCCCACGCGCACGGCATACTTCTGCAACGTGCGGAAACCGGGAACCGTCTTGCGGGTATCGAGAACCTTCGTCTTGCCGCCCTTCAGGGCTTCCTGGAAGGTATGCGCGACCGTCGCCACGCCCGAAAGCTGCTGGATAAAATTCAGGAGAGTGCGTTCGCCCGTCAAGAGTTCGTGCGTCGTGCCGTCCATTTCGGCAATCAGGTCGCCCTTCTTGACAACGTCGCCATCTTTCTTGTGGGCTCGATCACCGGGAGGCCGGCAAGCACACCGTCTTCCTTGGCAATCAGGCGGGCATGCTGTTTCTGGTCGGCAGGGATAGTCCATTCGCTAGTCACGTCGCCCGTGCGCACGTCTTCGGCAAGCGCCAAGCGAATCATCGTGAGAGCATCTTCGGTAGGAAAAACTGGTGTAGAATTATCGCCGTACATTACTGCGCTCCTTTTCCGGTCAACACGACGTAGACCGTACGCACCAAAATCTGGAAATCCAAAAGCAGGCTCATGTTCTCGTAGTAGTACATGTCGTACTGCAACTTGATCTGCACATCCTCGATGCTCGTATCGTAATGGTGACGCACCTGCGCCCAACCGGTAAGGCCGGGCTTCATCTTGAGGCGGCTGATGTAGAACGGAATCTGTTCACGGAGCTTGCTGATAAACACGGCACGTTCGGGGCGCGGGCCCACCATGCTCATGTCGCCCTTCAGCACGCAAAGAATCTGCGGCAACTCGTCGATGCGGGTCTTGCGCAGGAACTTGCCCACCTTCGTAATGCGCGGGTCGTCCTTGGTGGCCCACTGGGCGCCGAACTTTTCGGCATCGGTGCGCATGGTACGGAACTTGTAGACCGTAAACGGCTTGCCGTAAAGGCCAATCCTCTCTTGCGAATAGAACACTGGGCCCCAATCCTCGAGCTTGATGGCAATGGCCGCCAGCAGGCAGACCGGCAAGGAACAAAGTCCGAGGAAAGAACCGAAAACGATATCGACAACGCGCTTGACGCGCACCTGCCACGGCGGCATCGTGAAAGCGAAAAGTTCCTGGAGTTCAAAACCGTGAACAAGGTTCCCCTTGAACTGGCCGTTCACAACAGGGTAAAGTTCCGGAACGATGTAAATATGCAGCGGCAGTTCGCAAATCCATACCAGCACGCGCATAATCTCTTGCGGGGAGGAACTGTCGTGAGCAATGATGATGCCGCTAACCTTGAACTTCTTGACAAGGGCCGTCAAATCGGAATACTTGCCGAGCACCGGGAACCCGGCGAACTCGTGGTCCATCACCTGGAAACGTTCATCGACAAAGCCGACCACGCGCTGGCCCAGTTCGGGAGTCTTTTTGAGGGATTCGGCAATCTTGCGGCCGGACTCCGTCGCGCCGAGCACGAGGATGTTGTTCGCGCCGTACCCCCACTTGAGGAGACCGCGCAGGCAGAGGTAAATGAACATGCGGAAGCCGGCCACCAGCAAGATGGCGAGCCCGCCGTAAATGAAAATCCAGGGGAAGCGAGAGCCGTAGATGTAGTCGCGCACCACGGACTGGTTCGCAAAGACCTTGGCCACAAACTCGGAACCGAACAGGCAGATGATGATGAATACGATTCCTACCGCCACCGCACGCAGCACACGCAAAATCTGGTGTGTTCGCGAATTCAGGAGCCACGAACGGTAAAGCCCGGCACAAACGAAAAGGACAATCCAGCCCGTGTTCAGGACCAGGCACAGCCCGAGGTAGGCGTCAATCGTCCTGCTCGGGTCGTACTTGTCCACGATCCAACCGCTGTGGAACTGCACCCAAAACGCCAAGGCGAAGCATATCGTCAAGGCGACGTAGTCCGACAGGACCAACAGGATGCGTTCTAGCGTACTGGCGCGGAACATGTTCCTAAACTACAAAAATACGGACTCCGAGGCCACCCGCTACGCGAGGAAGCGGATAACCTGGCTCTTTTCGACGATTTCGGGCAGGGCGTCGATGGCGTCCACCGCCTTCGAGGCCTTGCAATCCAGCGTCTTTTCGGTAATCACCACCACGGAAACCTTGCCCGGGTCGTTCACGTTCTTCTGGATAATGGTCTCGATGGAGATGCCGTTTTCGGCGAGGATGCTCGTAATCTTCGCGAGCACGCCGCAAGCGTCGCGGGACGTGAAGCGCAGGTAGTAGCGCGAAGACGTTTCCGAAATCGGCACGAGCGTCGCGGAATTTTCGACGTTGAACCAGCCCATGGGGAGCGCCTTGCGGCTACCCTGGTCCACGGAGCGGGCCAGGGAAACGAGGTCGGCCACCACGGCAGAAGCCGTCGGGAGGCGGCCAGCACCGGCACCGGTCTGGACCGTTTCGCCCAGGTTGTCGCACTTGAGGTAGACGGCATTGATGACGCCGTTCACGTTAGAAAGCAGGTTGTCGTTAGAGACAAAGCACGGATGCACGCGGGCGTCCACGCGGTCGCCGTCGCGGTGGTAAATGCCGAGGAGCTTCACGCAGCAGCCGATTTCCTTGGCGAACGCGATATCCTGGGCGGTAATCTTAGAAATGCCGGTCACGTGAATCTTCTCGAAGTCCACGCGCTTGCCGCTGCAGAGGCTCGCGAGCAGGGCCGTCTTGTGGGCGGAGTCGATGCCTTCGATATCGAAGGTCGGGTCGGCTTCGGCAAAACCGAGCTTCTGGGCGTCCTTCAGCACCACGTCAAAGTCCAGGCCTTCGTCGGCCATGCGGCTCAAGATGTAGTTGCAGGTACCGTTGATGATGCAGCTCAGGTGTTCCACCGTAGAGCCAAGCAGGCCTTCCTGGAGGCTACGGATAATGGGAATGCCACCGCCCACGGCTGCTTCGAACAGCACATGCAGGCCGTTCTTGGCTGCAAGCGGGAATATTTCGTGGCCGTACTTGGCAAGGAGGGCCTTGTTGGCCGTCACCACATGCTTGCCGCTTTCGAGGGCAGCGAGAATCCACTTGCGCGGCATGTTGTAGCCACCGGCGAGTTCCACGAGCACGTCGATATCGTTACCGGCGATCATTTCGTCGGCGTTGGTCGAAACCTTGTAGCCCTTCGCCTTGTAGGGGGCAACTTCCTCTTCGGACTTCGCGCAAATGCAGGCGAGTTCGAGTTCAACACCGAGCTTTTCCTTGTACTCGGCAATTTTCTGTTCCAGGATCTGGATGACACCGCCACCGACGGTTCCAGTACCAATTAAGCCAATACGCAGCATATTGCGTCTCCATTTTAAATTTTTCGGAGACACAATATAGAAAAACTACCGCACACTTACCCTACGGGAGTCGTGCCCGATACCGAGAATATAGTTCCCGGACACCGGGACTGCCACGTTGAAATTGGAACTGTGGACAATTCCGTGCAGAACCACATGACCCTGCATGTCGAAGAGCGTGTATTTAGCCCCTTCGCGGGCACCTGCCACCTGAAGGCTGCGGTTTACAACGCTCACGCTGAACTGCGGAGCAATAGCAACGACAGGCACAGATTCCTTACTGCTGGAGCTAGACTTCGCCGAGGAACTGGACTTCGCACTGCTGCTCGAGGACTTTGCAGAAGAACTGCTCGACACGCTCGAAGAGGACTTCGCGGAACTGCTGCTCGACTTAGGCGGAACCACAGAAGAGCTGGAGGCTACGCTCGAAGACGACACCACGCTGGAACTGGACGAAACAGAACTGCTGGATGGCGGCAACTTCTCAAAGGTCGCAACAAGGTCAACATCTTCCTTGGCATCAAAGTAACAGTAGGCCCTTGTTCCGCACAGATTATCCCATTCTACAAATCGGTATCCCTCATTAGGCACAGCCTCCACATAAACCGTTTTTCCATAACTATAGTAGCTAAAAGCAGATGGGTTATACGTTGAGACGGACCACTCATTTCCAACCCTAACCCTGCCTGCATAACCGTTATTCGAAGTAACCTTAATACGGACGAAAATCTTGCTCCACCCTGCATAGAAGTTCAAGTCACCCGAATCTGTCGCTGCGATTTCGGTAACGGGTTCATCATCTGAAAAATCCGCCGTGGTGTACCAGCCATCAAACGTATAGCCTTCACGTTCCAGTTTCGGCAAAGCAACAGTCTCTCCCGGCGTGTAGAAAATATATTTGCATAAAGTCGTATCCATGTGAAGAACTGCAACATAGCGTTCCTCCTTTTGGCCAAACACCGGGTAGTAATCGCCCTGTTTCCAGACATCGCCATTGGCGCCACCGGCAACCACATTACCTTCAGAGTCCTTCTGCACATAATCGTGCAAGGCGGTAGCAAGCGTACCATCTTCGAAAGCGCTCGCGGCAACAGGCTGGGCTCCAGCGGACTCGATACCATTCCCTGCCAAGTAGAAGTTGTTTTCTACGGTCCACTTATCACTAAACCCGGAAAACTCATATTCATCCGAGAAAGACCCCATATTGTAATTGTTCAATATATAGGACTGCAATGGGCGAACTTCTACGACGTCTACCCTAGACACCATGTAGCGTACCCCAGCATAATCCCCAACCAGGCCACCGAGCAATCCTTTGCCCTGCCCGTTCATATCAAAAACACTGTAGTTATTCACTACAAGGGCATTCCCGAGAAGATTACCCACAAGAGACCCGGCATTAGGAACAGACACCCAATAATCTGATGGACTCGAATAATATGACGTGTCAGATTCCAGATATGCCGTGCCCCTGCTAAAGTTCTGAATGAGGGTCAAGTTTTCATAGCTGCTCCCCACAAGGCCACCTATATACTCAAAGCCCTTCGAATACATCTTACCTTCATAGCTGCTGTTCTTGATAACGAGATTGGTCTGGGCATGCCCGACAAGGCCACCCAAGCCACCAAGGCTATTACTCCTGCTCATATCGTTATAGCCCTTGAAATGGCAGTTATCTATCGTTAGTGGGTTACCTGCATACGAAACTAGGCCACTGCCATCGGCATAGGAATCAACGATTGTCAAGTTGCGGATAATGGTTGGTTTTCCGTCGGCCCTTGCCATAATGTTGCTAACCATTCCGTCGGTACCCGGCATATACACGCCCGAAATCTTATATCCCTGGCCGTCAAACGTTCCCCAGAAATAAGATATCTGCAGCCAAGGCAAGAACGTTTTTGCACCGGTTCCATCAAGTGTTCCATCCCGCTTCAGGACATTTGCATTTATTACAATATCTTTCATAAGTTTGCCACAAAGGTCCGGATACAACTCGGTTTCCTTGCGACGTGCAATACGATTCACCATTTGTGCAAAGCCATAAAGTTCAGCCACGTCCGAAATCTCGTAGCAGTTGTCTGCGGTATTCAAAGTAGGCGTTTTCAGTTCGAACCACTTCGCATAGAAATCCTTATTGCCAGAATCCGTAGCGATTATCGAATCTACCTTATCCCCTGTAAAATCGGCTTTCTCGTACCAACCCTCAAGGAAGTAGCCTTCCCTGAAGACATCCGAATTACCGTCCGGAAGTTGTGCCCTGGATCCTGTCATATACCTATAGACTTCAGTGTCCTCATCTGAACTCGCATGACTAAAATGTAAATCGTAAATAAATCCCCAAAGCCCTGAAAAATCACCGCCATTGAGATGGAACGTTATTGTATAGATTTCCTTTAAGTTCGCCCAATATTCAAGATTGCCCGACACGCTATCGGCAATGACCGTATCCTTTTCACCGTCGAATTCCTTGTTCTGGAACCAGCCAAGGAAGACCGTATTCTCCTTGACCACCGTATCGGGCAAATCATAAGTAAATCCGGAGATATAGCTATCGAAATAACTGGCAGTGTCGCCAGTAAAGGTATGGAACGTCACGTTATAGCGACTCGCCGCAGAGTTCTTGACCGATCCCGAAAAAACCGGGTACTCATCCGTCCCCACGTTCTGTCCCCAAATGCTGTTCGCCTCGCGCAAGGCAAATGCCACCGTCCCATTCTTGAACTGGGTCGCGGTCGCATGTTTGGTGCCATCACTATCCTTCGATTCTGGGGAATCCTCCACGTAAGAATTCTTGATTTCTACAGTCCCTGCACAAGTGCCATACAATTTATCCTGTTGCGCATTGTAAGTATTCTCTATCGTCAATACGACATTTCTATAGATGTATCGCACCAGGTACGAATAGAACGAATGGTAATCATCATCCGTAAAATAAGCATGTGACTGGTTGAAGCAGTTGGAAATCTTCGCATAAGATACCCTATCATCATCGGAATCGGAATCAATCACATCAACAGCAAAGATTCCTACTCTCGGGCCCCGGTTGTACCGATACGCAAAGAACCACGAATCAACGATGCCCAAGTTCTTTATGGTAGTCGGATTATCGGGATTTGCAACCAGAACACGGATAAAGCCGATATCCTTGGCATCCATATCCTCAGACACGTCCCCGTAAAGACCCGAAATCGTGTGGCCATTTCCATCGAACGTTCCTGCAAAGGTATCCAGCGGGTTCCAAGGAGCAAAACCACTCGGGTTATCCCAAACGTTCTCCCGCACATCGTTGTTGACAACAATGTCCCTTGTCAGCTTGCCACAGGCGGTCTTGTTCTTTACAAAACCGTCAGTTCCGTTCACAATAGCGGCAAAGCCGTACAGTTGGGCCGCATTCGAAATCTGGTAGCATCCATCCAACAAATCCGGAGTCTGGGGAGAAATTGTTACGGCATTTGCCGAAATTGCAGCAGCCAGAACCGTTGCCAAAGGCAAAAACGAGTGTTTCATAGGGCCTCCTAGGTGTCCTTCCTTATTCTTGGAAGAAATATATAACATTTCACCCCCTCACCTTAAATCTAAAGGAAATAAGGTGAGCGTTTTTTCGTCCCAATAACTATATTTCCCAGTATGGAACAGGAATCAGTCAATCCGGCGATCGACAGTCTTCTGAACGAACAGAAGCTCAAAAACATCGTTTATCCGGCACACCTCTTCAGGACGCGCCTAAACGAGGAATTCCTGCGCGCGAACCGAACCCGCAGGCCGTTCCTGTTCATCAAGATTTATTCGCACCAGTACGACTTCTTCGGTTGGGGCAGCCCGTCGCGCACCGTCGAAAAGACCTGGCGCATCAGCGTGCTCACCATGTTCTCGCACCTCAGGTTCATCGACGTCCTCGGCTACCTGAGTGACGGCAGCGGTATCGGCCTGATACTCCTCAACTCGGACATGACCACGTTGGAGACCATCCGCAAGGAGATTCTCCACAAGCTGAACGACGCAGGCCTTATCCAGACGCTCCGCATCAACCCGAAAAAGCCCATCTTCGAAGCGTTCCTCTATACGGGCTTCCAGGAAAAGGACAACCTGGAACTCGCCGACAAGATCAAGGATTTCAACAGCACCAACGGACGTTTCTTCTCGCTGGAGCGCCTGAACCTGGACCACATCTGGGAACACCCCAACAGAATCCACTTCCGCCACATGATCAAGCGCTTTGTGGACCTGTCCTGCACGAGCATCGCGCTCATCCTGCTGTCACCCGTGTTCCTGTTCTGCGCCATCGCCGTCAAGATTAGCGACCCCAAGGGCCCGGTCATCTTCAAGCAGACGCGCGTCGGCCGCAACGGCAAGCTTTTTACCATGTACAAGTTCCGCAGCATGTACGTCGACGCCGAAGAACGCAAACAGCAGCTGATGGCCAAGAACGAGACGGGCGGCAAGACGTTCAAGATGAAGAACGACCCGCGTATCTATCCGTTCGGCCGCATCCTCCGCAAGTTCAGCCTCGACGAGCTCCCCCAGTTCATCAACATCATCAAGGGGGACATGTCCATCGTCGGTCCGCGCCCGCCCATCCCGTCGGAAGTGGCCGAGTACGAACCGTGGCACCGCATGCGTCTTTCCGTGACCCCGGGCCTCACCTGTATCTGGCAGGTCAGCGGTCGCAGCAACATCCCCTTCGAAGGGCAGATGCGCCTCGACAACGACTATATCCGCCGCGACGGCAAGATTGGCGAAGACATCAAGCTCATCCTCAAGACCTTCAAGGTCGTGTTCAAGGGAGACGGCGCTTACTAGTTAATTGATAATTGATGATTTATAGTTGATAATTTCTGGGGTTGGTTGAAAAAAAGGATGTGAATATGAATAGGAAAATCATTACAACCGCCCTGATGGCAACATCAATAGCCACCGCAGCAAACATTACCGTAGACCCTGCCGCCACGGCACAGAAAGTCGTGGGCTTTGGTGCAGGCGCCGCCTACTACCAGAGCTGGATTACCGCCATGAGTTCTTCGATGCAGAAGGACTTCTACGACACCGCGTTCACCGGGCTCAACCTCTCGCTACTGCGCATCGGCAACTGGAAGCAGGAAGACACCACGAGTATCGCCGCCGATGCAGCCATCGTCAAGGCAGGCAAGGAACGTCGCGGCAACAGCCTCAAAATCGAGATGTCCAGCTGGTCTGCTCCGGGCCGTCTCAAGCCGAGCGGCAGCGTGAACGGAAGCGACGGACATTCCAAGGGCGAAAAGACCTTGAAGACTTCCTCCAACGACCCGTACGGCAAGTTCGTATACAGCGAGTTCGCCAGCTGGTGGAAAAAGAGCCTGCAGGCATACGCCACCGCGGGCATCACTCCCGACTACATCAGCCTGCAGAACGAACCCGACATGGAAGCGACCTACGAAGAGACGCTCTTCGAGCCCACCGAGACAAGCGAAATCGCCGGTTACAAGCAGGCGCTCCAGGCCGTGCGCGATTCCATCAGCACACTCGCAAACCCGCCCAAGATTCTCGGTCCCGAACCGCTCGGCATCGGTTACAATAACTTCGAAAAGTACGCGAAGGCGCTTGACGACAAGAACCTCGACGGTTACGCCTACCACCTGTACCATGCGGGCGACGGCAACGACAACTCCGGCAACAACTACCTGAATCCGGAGAACTTCCGCAAGGCGATGACCGCCATCGGCAAGAGCTACGGCAGCGACAGCAAGCCCATCATCATGACGGAATTCTGCACCATGGAAAACGCCGTGCGCGAGCAAGACATGCTCGGCCTCGCCCACATTATGCAGGTCGGCTTCACGAGCGGCAAGCTCAACGCCTATATCGCCTGGGAGCTCTTCTGGGGCGAAGAAAACGGCCAGCTTATTGGCGTGTGCCCGGGCGAAGGCTGGAGCAGCTGCAAGGAAGCCAAGCTCTACATCAACCCCGAATACCACGCCATGCGCCACTACTCCAAGTTCGTGAACCCGGGCTGGCGCGTGGTGAGCAGCACCGCCGACGGTAGCGATGTATATGCGGTCGCCTTCCGTAGCGCCGACTGCGACTCCATCTCCGTTATCGCCATCAACAAGGGCTCGGCTCAGAACTTGAACCTCTCCGTGAACGGTTACAACCCGGTCTATGCCGTGCAGTCTAGCGAAGGTGGCGAAAAGAGCAAGACCGTCACCGCGGGCGCCATCATCGACGCTCCGGCAAAGTCCATCACCACGGTCGTGTTCACCTCGAGCAACACCGCGGCACTCCAGTGCGAAGACTCCCCCATCGACGACCCGTACATCGATCCGAACAAGAACTTCGGCGATTCCCTCGTCATTGTGGACTACGCCAACGAATCGTCTGCCGCCGGCTGGAAGAGCGACGAGACGCTCGGCGAAGTCACCTTCGAAACGACCGCGCTCGACGGCATTTCAAAATATGTAAAGATTCCTCTCGCCGGTTGTGCGCAGGATGAATGCGGCTACCAGCATGCGCTCTTCACGCTCCCGGACGAAGTCGCCGTAAAAGAACCGCTCACCGCCTGCAAGGAACTCGTGTTCACCATGATGAGCATCGACGCCGAAGACGCCTCCGTAAACATCGGCGGTGCGGGCGGCAGCACCTGGAGCAGCTACCAGTACGGCAACACTGCGCCCGCGGGCTCCTGGGCCGAGGTCTCGGTACCGCTCGACAACGAAATCGACTCGACCGGAGCCCCCTTCGGCTCTACGCA
>CADBLC010000045.1 GCA_902795385.1 Fibrobacter succinogenes
TCGTCGATGAGCAGGACTTTTTTATCGCGGATGTTGAGCCCTTCGAGCCCGCTAATCTCCACTTCGCCACAGGATTCCGTGTGGTCGCCATAGCTGGCGGCACGGATGAATTCGATTTCCAGCTTGCTGCTCGCAATATTGCGGCACAGGTCGGCCGTGAACATGAATCCACCGGTAAGCGTCGACAGGAAAACATCGAAGTTCTCTGCCTTGATGTCTTCGGCAAGGACCTTCAGGCGTTCGTCGATTTGTGGCCTGGTGATGAGCGGTTCTTCGGAAAGGCTATACATTGTCTACCTCAAAGTTGAGCCAGCCGAACATCGGCCTGAGCGCAGAAAGCTTGCCTTCGGGATTTTCCTTGAACTGCTTGTAGATGCCGAACACCTTGTTTTCGAGGTTCGTCTTGTCGATGCCGAGGCTCAGCCAGTCGGCCACGGTAATGAGGTCCGTGATGTACTTGACGGTAGCCTCGTCGTAGTTCGCGGAAACGGTGTCGATGAGCGTGTTCAGCTTGCGGAAGAACATGCGTCCGGTTCCACCGAAACTCGGGTTGGTGTCGAGAGCGTCGGCTTCGCCCATCAGGTCCTTGATTTCGGCGACCAGCTTGTCGTTGGGGCCTTCCAGCAGCTTGAGGGCCGCGTAGTGGATGCGGGCGTTAATCTCGAGCGAAAGAATCTTGCGCATGGTATCGGGCAACGTGTGGTCGGGATCGGCCAGGTTGTCTATAGAAATGCCATGGTTGAGCGCGAAGCTCGAGAAGGCCTCCGTAATTTCGGTGAGGTGCTTCTTGGTGGTAATCTGGTTGATGCGCTTGAGCGAATCGCTCATGAGGTCCCGCATGCGCACCACGAAAGCGGTGGGGTTGGCGGCTTGCAGTTCCTGCGTACTCATGTTCGGGTTTTCTACGAACTTGAGACCGTTCTGCTCGTTCTCGCCGTCGGCGACTACCAGGTTGATGCGTCCGAGCGCGTCGGTAATGGCGAGTACCGTAGAGATGCGGCGCTCGTTGATGAACTTGTCGTAGTATTCCGTGCGCACGAGAGTCTGGCGACGGCGCGAGGCGATCTTGGTCGCTACAATCTTGCTGTTCCGTTCGTTGTCGCTTTCCAGGTTCAGGTGGAATATGGCAGCCTGTTCGGCCATCTCCTTCACGATTACCGGGACCTTTTCTTCGGCAAAGTTGGTGAATACCTCTGCTCCGTTCCACTTGTGTTCGTTACTCGTGGCGCGGGCGAGGATGCTGATGACTTCGTTCTTGATGTGGTGACCGTACGGCAGGAACGGTTCCAAAAGCTCCATGGCCCTGAGCGCATAGCGCATGTTCTGTACAGGCTCCAGGCCTTCGATGTCGTTGAAGAACCACCCGCAGCTCGTAAAGCTGAACAGGCAGAACTTCTGGATTTCCAACAGGCGGATAGCCTTGGCGCACATGTCGGCGTCGTTTGGGTCCTTGACCGTCTTGTCGAGGAACGCCTTGGTGCGGGACTCGTCTTCGGGGGCAACGAGCGTTTCCACGTAATTGTTGCGGGCATCCCACGGGTTCACGTCGGAAAGCTTCTCGAATTCGCGCAAAAAGATGTCGTCGGCGAGTTTTTTCAGGTGGTTGAAGGCATCGCGCAGCGGGCCGCGCCACTTTTGGTTCCAGCCCGGGCCGCCGCCAGTCGAGCATCCGCAATCGCGGTACCAGCGGCCTACGCCGTGAGCGCAGCTCCAGGCACATCCTTCGCCGTGGAAATTCTTGAGCATCACTTCGTGCTGCGGCGGGAACTGTTCCAGGAACCATCCGTAGTTTACCGGGACCATGTTGTGGTCGGGAGCGTAGTGGTTGTACAGCCAGGCGGCGCACATGTCGCCGAACGGCTCGTGGTGACCGTAGCTTTCGCCGTCGGTGCCGATGCTTACGAGCTGCGGGTCTTTACGGTTCGCGTCCCAGGCGTCCCTGATACGGTTGCCGAAGGTGTCCGCGTTGCGCAGCAGGTGTTCGAACCCTACGGCCGAAGAGAGCCACGGGTTGTAGAAAAATACGTCAAGATAACCGTCACAGACGAGATTGCCTTCCTTGTCGCGCGGGTAGATGCGGTAGGGGCGGGTCGTGTCGATATCGGTGTTGCTGCATCCCGTCCATTCTGTATCGCCGAACTTGCGGAATTTGTCGGCCTGCGTGGGCGAAAGGATGGTGAACTTGATGCCCGCCTTGATGAGTTCCACCACGGTATCGAGGTTGATGGCGGTCTCGGCGAGCCACATGGCTTCGGGCATGCGGCCAAAGTGGAACTTGAAATCTTCGACGCCCCAGCGGATTTGCGTGCGCTTGTCATGCTCGCTCGCGAGCGGCATGATGATGTGGTTGTACACCTGGGCAATGGCGTTGCCGTGGCCGTTCAGCCGTTCCATGCTCCGCCTGTCGGCTTCCTGGATGCGGCGGTAGGTATCCGGCGTGTTTGTGCGGATCCATCCCATCAGGGTTGGACCCATGTTGAAACTCATGAAATCGTAGTTGTTGACAATATCGACGATACGCCCTTGCGGGCTCAAGATACGGCTAGCAGAATTCGGGCTATAACATTCACTTGCGATGCGGTCGTTCCAATCGTGAAAGGGGCGTGCGCTCGGTTGGTTCTCGATAACGCCCGTCCATGGATTTTCACGAGGCGGCTGGTAAAAGTGACCGTGAATCGTAAAGTAGAGGGGATGCTTGTTTTCCATACCCCAAAAGATAGAAAACTTTACTTCACGCGGATTTTCTGGGCGTAATTTGCGCCGCCTATCCTAGCGCGAACGACGTAGTTCCCGCTTGCGATTCCCTGCAGGTCGAACTGCGTGGAGCCCGCGGGTACGTTGCCCTGGACAAGCATTGCGACCTTGTGTCCGAGCATGTCGAACAGCGCGATGCTTGCGGATGTACTGCCGCTCACGTTTATCTCGAGCGTGGTCCCGCTCAAGCGGATATTTAGTTTATCCGAAACGCCCGTGTGCCTTGCAACAGGAATTGCGGTCGGGGCGACAATGGCACCCTCGCTGCTGGTGTCGGCGACGACGTTGCCCCAACCGGGCATGTCGTCAAGTGCAATGATGCGTTCGTCGTCGAGGTTCCTTTTCCACATGTCGGTAGGAGTCTTTTCGAGGAAGTTTCCGCTCCACGTCTGACTCCAGGTCATCCAGTAACTCCAATAGGCCTTGTCTTCGGCGATGCTGTCGATATCCGGAATAGCTCCGTTTTCGCTCAGGGCGATGAGTTTCTTGGTACCCACGTCGCTCACGATCTTATTGAAGTAGTTCGCGGCGGAATTGTGGTTGTTGAGCGGGTCGTAGATATCGACCGCGACAATGTCCACGTATTCGTCACCCGGGTACCATTCCGCATTGAGAGCGCTGTAGTCGTAACCGAATTTCGGATCGGTATTGATGTTCCATACCCAGATGAGGTTTGTGAGTTTATTTGTATTCACCATGCGGTCGAACACGAGGCGGTAAAGTTGCACGTAGCACTCGGGGCTACCCACGCCCCACCAGAACCAGCCACCGCTGGCCTCGTGCAGGGGGCGCCACACGACGGCGATTCCCTTTTCTTCGAGTTCCTTGAAGTAGCCCGAGACAATGTCCACGTCGGCGACGATGTCCTTGTAAACCTGCGAAGTCGCGTCAATCTCCTTGCAGGTGGAATCCTTGAAGGCCTTCGTGTAGTTAAAGCAGGTGTTGTTGTCGGCCGTCTTCGTGACGCCTTCGGTGCAGCCCGCATTCCTGTAGCCTTCCTGCTGCGTGTAGAAAATCGTGTCTTCCCCGACTTTCCAGTGCCACGTGAATGTCGGGATGCCGCCCATTTCCCACAGTTGCTCGGTCATCACGAGGTTGTTCTCGGTATAGCCCCGGAACCAGCCTTCTTCGTGATGCCCGCCCGCGGCAAAGAGCATGTCGAACCCGCCCACGGCCGGGTAGTGCCCGCTGCGCTTGTAGAATTCGGCAATGTCGGTCTGGCCCTTCCACGAAACTTCTTCATCGCTGAACTTGCAGGAATCCGCCGGGGTGCATTCGCCCGCCTTCAAAAGTTTCATGTTTCCGTAGTCGTAGTTGAAGTTCTGGTCGCTAATCATCATGCCGCTCACCGTCTTCTTCATGAAGTTGTCGCGGAGGAAAGTCTTGACCTTCTTGGCGCTTTCGCTCGCGTTAGGCGTTACGGGCAGTGCGCTGATATTGAAAACGGGGTCGGGATGGCGTTCCACGGTTATGTAGTCCACGCCGATGGCACCGTTCCCTACGGTAATCGTGTTCTCGCCGGTACGCATCTTGGCGGATGCCGCCACCACGTAGCTAGAATCGCAGTTGCGCGGGGTGGTGAGCATCGAGCCCGCCTCGACACCGTTCACGAGAATCTTGGAGGTCGTCCAGTCGTACTGCTTGATGAGCACCTTGGTCGTGATGTCGTACATCGCGGTTTCATCGACCTTGACTGTGAAGGTGAATTCGGTCCCGGAGGATTTCGTCACGAACTTCGCTCCGGTGGAATCTGCCGAGACTTCGCCGGCATTTACGCCCGGCTGATCTTCGGCTTCGTAGACTGTGGGGGCGGCAAAAGCGGATACCGCCACGGAGAAAGCGGCCATTGCCGCGAAAGACCTGAATTCCATAAACATTCCATACATTTTATGCTTTAAATATATCCTAAAAAAGACCCGATTGAACGATTACAAGAAAAAAGAAATAAAACCTGTTGTGTAGCGCACAATCTCAAAAATGCCCCCGCAGGCGTTAACCTGCAGGGGCGAGGAGTCAGAAATCCTTTATTTTACAAGCGCGGGTTGCGTCGCGGTGATGCCAGCACCCTTCACGCGCACGATATACATTCCCTTGGGCATGTTCTCGAGGCTGAAGGCGTAGCTGCCCTGTGCGAGCGTGCCGTTAAAGAGCGTTGCGGTATGCCTGCCGTTCATGCCGTAAACATCCACACTCACGTAGCCCGCCTTCGCGGTGGCAAGCGAAATCGTGTTGTCGGCAATATTGAAGGAACTGCCCGCATCGGCCATGGCTGCGCGAGGAGCAACTGCGTCAAGGCTGTCGCCGAACACGATCTTGATTTCGGGAATCATCTCTTCGGTGTTCTCGAAACCGCGGCTGAAGGCGTCGTACTTGTCTTCGTTGAAGTCCCAGAGAACCTGGTCGCCCGCCTTGAAGTTGTCGTAAAGGAGCGTGCCGGTGAAGCCAGCGGCATAGTTCGCAATCACGACGCTCAATGTCTTGTTGCGGTCGGCAAAGCTCGAGATGTCGAAGGAGCAAACCGTCGATCCGCCCGCGGGCACAACGCATGCGCCGGCATCGTCGTTCACCGGGGTCCAAGTCCATGCATCCGTCAGCTTGAAAATCAGGTGCAGCTGGGCGTCGCTTGCGCCCTTGTTCGCAACTTCGAACGTGAACGTGCTGGCCTTGCTCAAATCCCATGTCTTCTGGTATTCAATCTGCGCATTGTCGCCACCGTAGGTCACCGACATCTTGCCGTCGCCGCCTTCCTGGCTGATTGCTACATCTTTTATCTTGATGCTCGCCTCTTCCGTTGCGGCAAGCGCCGTCATAGCCTTGAGCGCCGGGTCGATGGTGTAGGTGTAACCGCCAAAGTTCGATTCGGTCTTGTCGCCAATATACTGCCAAGCGAGAGCGCCCGCGTAGCCGCCGTCAAACGCCTTGCGGTAGCATTCCTCGGTCGAAATCTGGGTCTTTGCCGCCATGCTCGCCGTGTAGGTGTCGCCCTTCCAGCCGCTTGCGGGGAATTCGCCGATAATCATCGGCTTGCTGTCGTAACCGTACTTGCTCGCCATCTGGGCCGCCGTATTCACGAACGGGCTCACGGCATCGTTTTGCCAGTATGGGTAATAGTGCGTCTGGAAAAAGTCGAGCGTGCCGTTCGCCTTGCCGCCTGCCGCCACGAGGGCCGCGTCGTTCCAGTGTTTTTGATACTGGATGTTCACGCTACCGGTAGAAACGAGCAACTCCGGGTTTTCGGTGTGGATGGCCGCTGCTACCTTGTTCGTAAAAGCCTGGATTTTGGAAAGCGCCATCTTCTTGGTGGTCCAGCCGCTGCATTCGCTCGTCATGCCCTCGGGCTCGTTGAAAACTTCCCAGGTCATGAGCGCCTTGTGGTTGCCAATCGCCTTCACCACCGGTATAAGCGCGTTGTCGATAAACGCCTGCGTGCCCTCGTCCTCGAACAGGTTCGTGTTCGCGGTAATGTCGAGCTTTTCGTCGTAAAGTCCCCACTGGTTGGGTTCCATCAGGTTGTGGCTGAAAAGGCACATCGAGACCATCACGCCGTATTCCTCGGCAATGTCCAAAGCCTTCTTCATGTTGTTGATGGTGTTTTCCTTGAGGCCCGAAACCAGGTGTGTCGTCTGGTCGATTTCGGGGCTCTGGCTCATGTTGTTAAAGAGCCACCAGCGGATGGCATTGCCGCCCGCGGCGCGCGTGCCTTCCACAGCCTTGCGCCAGGCGTTCTCGTTCAGCGGGGAGGCCCCCACGTCGGAATTGTAGTCGCTCCAGGCGAGGTTCGCGCCCGAAAAGAAGATCTTTTTGCCGTTATAGAGCAGGTCGGTGCCGCTCACCGTGAGGCCCGGGGCCGCAAAAGCGCTCCCGCCGAGCAAAAAGGCCCCGCAGAGAGTGAAAAACTTGACTTTTCTCATAAAAATCCTTGCCAAATGCCCCGAAGGGCAAACTTTCCCTTGAGGAAATTATAATATCGGGGCGAAAAAAGAAGGATTTGTTTTTGAAGGTGTTGACAAAAGGTGCCGAATTTGTCCACACCCCGACGCGCTTTCCCTATTGTGCTCAGACATTTTAAAAGCCCTTGCAGGAGTGTTCCTGCAAGGGCTTGGGGAAGTGGAGATACTGTTACTTGATGAGCACCGGCTGGGTTGCGGTGAGCCCTGCGCCCTTGACGCGGACGATATAGCTGCCCTTGGGCATGTCCGTGAGTCCGAACGCGTATGTCCCTGCGGCAAGGCGGCCCCTGTAGAGGGTGGCGACTCTCTTGCCGTTCATGCCGAACACGTCGACAGAGACGTTGCCCGCGGTGGCGGTAGTCAGGTTGACGGAATTACCCTGGATGCTGAAATTGTTTTTTGCGACAACGCTGCGGTGGATGGCGCTGGAATTGCCGTTTTCGTCGACAAGTTCAATTTTGGCCACGTGACCCTTGCTCTGGTCGGCCACCTTGAAGAGTTCAGTCTTCTTGTCGAATGCGGAGATGACCTTTCCGTTGTCTGCAACGAGGTCATCGAAGATGACGGTTCCTTCAAAGCCCACGGCGGCAACCATCAACGTGACGGAGAATAGGTTGGCGAGATCGATGGGGTGTTCGGTGCCGGCATCGTCCTTGTACGTGGTAATGTCGAATTCGCAGGTAGAGGAGGCTCCGTCGTTAATCCAGCAGCCGGTCGAGGTAGACATTTCCCAAGTCCAGCCGTCGTCTTCCATGCCGTTGCGCACAAAGGCAAGACCGACCCAGATGCCGCCATCGGCACCGCCGGAACCGTTGTTGGTAATCTTGAGGGAAACGGTTTGTGCGCCGGTGAGGTTCGGGACCTTCTGGAGTTCGATGTTTGCACCGCTATCGTTCAAGGCGGTGTAGGTCACGGCCATCATCATGTTCTTCGCATCTTCCTTCTTGGAAGTATCGGCGCTGAAGTTGCCGCTTTCGGTAGATGTCGGACACACCTTCGTGGCGGTGGCGGCTTCGGTGTAGTTGTCCCAGCCGGGCATCTTGTCGAGGGTGATGATTCTTTCGTCGGCGAGGTTCTTCTGCCACACGCTAGCTGCAGTCTGACTTACAAAGCCGCCATTCCAGCTCGGGGATTCGTACCACGGCATCCACCAGCTCCAGGTGGCACCGTCGTCATACATCTTGTCCACGTCGGGAATCGGGCCGTTCTCGCTGAGCGAGAGAATCTTGTTCGTGCCGCCCTTGTTTGCAAAGTCTACGAAGGCGGCGCTGTTGCTCTGGTGATCGTTGGCTTCGTTATAGATGTCGACACTCAATACATCGTAGTAGGTTTCGCCCGGAGTCCAGGAAAGCTTGGAAGCATTTTGCGGGTTAAAGTCCCAGATGAGGTTGTTTACGCCGTTCTTGAACACCATGCGTTCGTAGACCAACTGGTAGAGGGCCGCGAACTGCTTGCCGGTATGCGTGCTCCACCAGAACCAGTTTCCGCCGGATTCATGCAACGGGCGGAAGATGGCTGCGACGCCTTCCTGTTGGAGCTCGAGGAAAATTTCGGAAACATGGTCGATGTCGCCGGCCAGGGCCTTGAATGCAGCGGAGAGCGTATCCCAGCTGGTGGTGCCCTTCACGAAACCTTCGGTGAAGTCAAAGTCCGTGTTCTTTTCCTTGTTTCCGTTGGCCGTATAGAATTCTACTTCGTCGCCGGGGCGCCAGTGCCACGTGACTGCAGGAATGCCTCCCTTCTTCCAGATGGATTTGGCGATATCGACAGCCTTTTCGGTGTACTGCTTGTACCAGGAATCGTCCTTGTTCGCGCCGGTGGCGTTCATCAGGTCGACGCCGACGAGTGCCGGGTATTTGCCGCCGGCCTTGAAAACGGCCTGCACGTCTTCGTGCTGGGTGGCATCGCCAATGGTGTAGGCGTCCATGTTACCGGTCATCACGCCGGAGATGGTCTTTTTGCCGAAGTTGTTCACCAGGAAGTTGTAGAGCTTGATGGCGGAAGGTGTCGCGTTCTTGGTGACAGGCGCGTTGCAGAGGTCGAACTTCTTTGCCTCGTAGGGCTTGACTTCGATGTAGTCCACGTCAATCCAGCCCCAGCTCTTGGTGATGGAGATGGTGTTCGCGCCAGCGGCAAGTGCAAGGACTGTTTCCACGTCGGCGAACTTGCCTTTTTCAGTTTCTTCGAAGGTGACCTGGGAGGATGTTTCCCCGACGCCGACGAGGTTGATCTTGGAGTCGTCATAGTTGTTCATGTAATGGATGACGACGGTGTACTGGCCCGCCTTATCGACGGTCACGCCGGCGAAAGCGATGTTGCCGGATTTCATCTGGACGTACTTTCCACCGGAAGCGGACGTGCTCGAGGCGACGGTGGCGTCTTCAGTAAGGGCGGCGTCTTCCGCTTCGTACTGTACGGCAAAGGAGGCCGTTGCCGCGGCAAGGCCAAATGCCAAGATTTTCTTCAAATATCCCATAGGTAACTCCTGTTTTTTTGGAAAATAGGTTATAAGGGTGGTTATTTAAAGAAAATTCGGCCCCGCGTTGAATAAAACGTTGGGTGTTTCGCAACGAGAAAACGCCCGGAAAGCGCGATTTCCGGGCGAGTTTAAAAGAATCTTAGAATAATCTTATTTTACGCAGATTTTGCGTTAAATGTAAGGCCGAATTCGAACGAGCGAGTCTCTCCGGGCGGGATTACGATGAGGCCACGGTGGTGATTCAGCGCGTCGGGTTCCGAGGTCATGGGCTCGATGGCGATGCTCATGCGGTCGGGCGGCGTGTATATCTGGATGGCGTTGTACTGCTCGTTGCCGGTTTTTTGCCAGATGTCGATGCGTCCAGCGAAACCTTGCAGCGAAACCGTTGCGCGGCCGCTGTTCTGGACGCCTTGCGCGAGGCAGAAGCAGTCGTTGATGAACTCGTCGCCAATTTTGCGCCCGGCTGTAAAGCGGGTATCTTCCTTGAAGTTTCCGGTGGGGAGGTCGGCCTTGTCGAGCAGGGCGAGAGAGTTCTCGGGGAGCGTCATGGTGAGCCCGTCAATCTTTTCGCCGAGCCCTGACGCTCGAGGTCACGGCGACGGTTTCGCCGGTAAAGACGATGGTGTTCGTCGCGCGGAAGGGGAACGGGAAGCCCGCGAAGGCGCCCGGCCAGTCGCAGGTAAATACGGCGGTGCAGCTTTCGCTATCGCTCTCGAAACTCTCGAATTTCCATTCCTGGTTTTGCAGGAATCCGTGGAGGGCGTGCGGTGCCCAGCTGACGTTGTTGATTAGCTTGTATGTAGTGCCGCGCCAGGTGAACTGCGCATAGGCGGTACGTCCGGGGAAGGGGCAGAGCCTGCAACCGGCGTTCGTGTCGGGGCCTATCTTGAATACGTCGTCGCCGTCGCGGTAGCCGAACAGGAGGTCGAGGGACTTGCCTGCGGTTACGGGGATGCGCCAGGCGTTGAGACCACCGCCGTATCCGCTCATGATTTCGAATTCGGCGCCGTCGTTGCGCTGCAGGACGTGGCGTTCGATGGTACCCAACGGGCGGGAAATGATTTTGAAATTGCTCATGTATGGCAAGATAGAAAAACAACTAATAACTATCTTTATAAGCATGGATTCCCTGACGATTGTAGCCCCGATGACTCCCGCCGGCGTAAGTGCCGTGGCGGCCCTCCGTGTGAGTGGTTCCAGGGTTCGCGATGTGGCAAAGTTGCTTTTCGGGGAACGTGCCGCGGCTAGTTTGGTGGCGCGCAAGGCGAGTCTCGGGACTGCGCGTGACCCGCAGACAGGCAAGGTCATCGACAGCCTTTTGTACTTGTTTTTCGAAGGTCCGAATTCCTATACCGGCGAAGACGTCTTGGAACTCTACCCGCACGGGAACCCGCTTATCGTGCGCGAGTTGTTGCAGACGATTCGCGGTATCGAAGGCGTGCGGCTTGCCGAACCGGGTGAGTTTACGCGCCGCGCTTTTTTGAACGGCAAGATGGACTTGACGCAGGCGGAATCCGTGGCTGACGTGATTCACAGCGCGAACCGCGCGGAGCTGGAAAATGCGCACCGCCTGCTTTCGGGTGCTCTTTCCAAAAAGGTTGCGACGCTCGCCGCGCAGGTGAAGGACATCTCGGCCCGCTTGGAACTGGACGTAGATTTTGCCGAAGAAGAGGCCGACCCGGATTTTGCAGGGTGGCAAGAGAAGTTTGAAAATATCCGCCGCTCCATACGGACGGTCCTGGACAGTTTCCACAACAAGGCGTCGCTCGGCAGGCTTCCGCTGGCTGTGCTCTACGGTGCGCCGAATGCGGGCAAGTCGAGCCTGGTGAATGCGCTGCTGGGTGAAGACCGCGTGCTTGTGAGCAATGTGCCGGGCACGACGCGAGACTTTGTGGAAGTGCGATTGTTTTTGGATGGTGGCGAAATCCGCCTTGTCGATACCGCGGGAATCGCGGAACGTGCGACCGATGAACTCGACGCCCTCAGCATGAAGAAGAGCAAGGAAATTCTCGAGGAAGCGGATTTGAAAATCCTGGTGGTGGACTGTTTAGACGAGAGACGAGAGACGAGAGACGAGAGAAAAGCCGACTTTATCGTTTATTCCAAGAGCGATTTGACGGGTGCGCTAGATGGCGGCTTCGGGGCCGACATGACGTTGGCGGAGAATGCTCTTCGCGTTTCTTCCAAGACGGGTGAAGGTCTGGACGAGCTCAAACGCTCCATGAACGAAACTTTGTTCAAGAAGGTCGAGAATTCCGAGGACTTCTGGATTACGAGCGAGCGCGAAAAGGCTTGCCTCGAGGAAGCCCTGGCGGGAATCGACCGCGCCCTCGACTTGCTCAGGAACAATCCGGCGGTGGAACTGCTCGCCTTCGAGATGCAGATCGTGCGCCGCGCCCTCCAGAGTATAACGGGCGAGATTTCGTCCGAAGACATTTTACAATCCATATTCGCGGGGTTCTGCATTGGAAAGTAGCATGCTTAGCATTATCGGCGTCTTGACGGGCGTCTTCGCTTTCGGGACGTACATGATCCCGCTCAAGAAATACCCGAACTATTCTTCGTGGGCGTTCCTCGCCGTGATGGCTGTCGGCGCGCTGTTCTGCTCGGCGGTTATTGCCAGCGTCACGGGGCAGTTCAACTTGCAGCCGGTAGGTATCCTCTGCGGATGCCTCTGGGTTCTGGGCGGCGGGCTTTGCTTCTGGGCGGTGCAGGCCGAGGCCGACCTTGCTGGCACGGGGCTCCGGTCCATGAGCGTGAGCATATTGCTTTCGTTCATTACGGGTGTCACGCTGTTTGCCGAGCATACGCTCCTCTATTTCTCGATTCCCGCCATCATCTGCATGCTCGTGGGCATCTGGATTCCAGCGGGGAAGGTGCAGCACCTCTGGAAGAACTGGCGCTCGCTGCTTTCGGGTGCGGTATTCGGTTCGTACCTGATTCCCTACAAGCTCAGCAACCTCGGCGACATGGAATTCCTGTTCCCGTTCTCGGTGGGCGTGTGCTTGGGTAGCATCGTGCTGTTCATCGTGCTTACGCTCAAGCGCGGCAAGCGCTACGACATGCCCTTAGTCCCGTCCTTGTTCGCCTTCGGTGCGGGCGTCCTCTGGATGCTCGGTACGCTCGCTATTTTCTGGGCCATTGCCGACGACGGCCTCTTTGGCTATGCGGTGGGTTACCCGCTGTTGCAGCTCAACCTGGTGGTGAACCAGCTGTGGGGCGTTCTTGCCTTTGGCGAATATGCGACCCGCAAGGAACGCGTCAAGTTGGCGGTGTCGACCGTTGTAATTCTTTCGGGAGCGGCACTACTGACGCTTTCGAAGATGTAGCCGCTAGATGGTCTTGATTTCGGCCTCGAGTTTTTCGGCCGTCTTCGTGTCTTCGCTGTAGATGGAATTGATCTTTTTGCAGCTCAGTTCCAGCAGCTTTCGTG
>CADBLC010000046.1 GCA_902795385.1 Fibrobacter succinogenes
CATTTTCAAAGTTCCGGTATAATTTAGAAAATACGGGGTACATAAAAACGCCCGGCAATAAAACCGGGCGACAAAACCGAAATATAAGATTTAATGAATATTTTTGTAACAAAAGGCCGGTTACAGGCCAATTTTTACGATTCTATAATCGCGGGTGCGCCCCGTCCGAACCGCAACGAGATAGGTCCCGGCAGGAATCTGCGCGACATCCCATTGCAAATTGTGGCCACCGGCTCCTTGCCTTCCCGTAAACTGCTTTACAGCCGTTCCCTTGATCGAGACAAGAGAAATCTTGACGTCGGCCGCCTGCGGCAAAACGTAGTTCACATCCAGGAAATTCCCATGGTGGGCAATGTCGAGACTGAAGGATTCGATTGCCGGCGCAACGGCGATGCCTTCCTTTTTAGTGGAATCCGTCTTAGTCGTATCGGTCTTGGTCGTATCCGTCTTGGTGGAATCGCTCTTGGTGGAATCCTTGGGCGAAACAGCCGGGCGGTCGGAAGCAAGAAGCACGTTCACCGCAAGGAACGAGGTGTTGCCCGATATGGCCGTCTCTGTCGCCGTATATTTTTCCACATCCGACAGCAAGGTATCATTTATCGAGCCTCCCATGAGTGCGCCGACCGGCGGCCTGTAGCTATAAGTCACAGGGAGAGCCACCATCGCCGTCCAGTCAAAACCATTCCAGAATTCCGGGTTGGCCGTGCGGTGATGGACATGCGATTCGTTCTTGTCGCCTACGCCCGTCATAAAGCAAATATCCCACGGGTTTACGCCCAGAATATAGTTCACCTTGTTTATCGCAAGCTGACGAACTTGGGCATGGTTCCATGCAACCGACTTATTGAAAGTGTTCTTGTCTTCAATGTCTTTTGCAATTTCTGCATAGACAAGCATATTGATGATATTGCCTGAATCATAATAGTTCGAACCCCATTCAGCGATTGTCGAGACATACCAAGGAGTCGGATAAGTCAAATTATAATCGGGAAGAGCTATTGTATTCTTTCCACCTCCCCCCGCAGCGCCTTCGGCAGCACCCTTAGCTAACGTATGAACTACCCTCTCTGTATAATCCAAGCGGAGGGAATCAGAAATTCCATATTTCGCCGCTGTAGCCTTATCGGCCAAAAGCAACTTGTAGAAGGCATATAGAGTTATCGCATAACGATTGTCATAATCCGAAGGCCAGCCTCCGGGAGTAAAGCCACTGTTGTTGCCAAGCCAACCCGCGGGAAAATATTCAAGATTATACTTAGCATTTATATTGTCGTTAATATTCTTATCTTCGGCGGCATCGTTAAAGTAATCCATCTTCTTCGTCTTTCCGTAGGTCGCATAATGGAGGGCGATAGCCGCCATCGCAAGGACATCAACATATTTCGATGGATTGGAACAGGCATATAACCCAGAGACACAAACGTCCGGCTCACCAAAATGCTCCTTGGCATAGCCGTACAACTTCTCGGCAACCTTAAGGCAGCTATCTGCAAAAGTCGAGTCATATGCAGCATAGCGCACGCTCAGCAAGGCAAGGCCTGCAGCAACCTGGGCCGACATGCCGGGGCCAATGCCGTGCAAGACCGGCCTTGCGGGCACCGGATTCATAGATTCCATATTGTCCGCACGATTCCAATAATTATGGTCTTCAGAATCACCGATATTTACAATCATATCCTTGATATCGCCCTTGGCATACTCATAGGAGCGCAAGAAGAATTCCGCACCATGACGCGCTTCGCGCAACATGTCCGGAATACCGTCCGTCTTTACGGTTTCGCTATGATTGTAAGCGTAATGGTCTTCGTCACGTTCCGGGTTAGTCGCCGAAAGCAGGGAAAGCATAAAGAAGGCATAGCCCATGGTCGGGGCCATCTTCAGGTGGTCTCCGCAATCGTACCAACCGCCAGGAATGGTGTCATGCACATGGCTTGCCTTGTGGAACCAGGACTCAGAATCACCGCTGCGCTGCACGCCAAAGAACTTGAGGTTTGCGTCGCGCACCATCGAATAGACCCTGTCGCTCACGATAAAGGTCGAGGAATATTCCTTGCCCACCTTGATACGGAGACGCTTGTCCGTAGGGAGCGAAGCCATATCAGCAAGTTTGCCTACGCATAGCTTGGTTGTAGGAGTAGATTTTTTCACCGTATAACGAGAAACAGTAGCATCATTGGCGTAAGCCTTCAACACCCTGATAGACGTGGCGTTATCTCCGGTAGCCGTAAACTTACCGCCCGTAGCCACCTCTTTTCCATCCAGGTCAACAACGGAATAAGTCGCCGTTTCGCAACTAGCCGAAATATAGTAGAACTGTTTTTCGGGGTCATTCGTAAGGTAACCGGCCTGGTTAACGCGGATGTCGCTAGCCTTCAAGTTCAAGGCATCAATGAAAGCCTGGTTCAAAGTGTCCGCGATGTAGTCGTTCGCCTTGAAATCTTCTGGCTTTGAACCGGGTTCCGGAGTACCGACCAACGTATCCTTTTCATTTACGTTAAAATTGGCAAAATCATAGACCGTTCCGCCTTCTTCAACGGCGGCAGTGCTCCATTCCATCGGGTAAACCGGGCGGATCAGGTCGAACGGGGTTTCGGCGGCAAAAAGGCCCGCCGCAGAAATCAATGTAGCAAAGGCGATGCGCATAATTACGCTCCTGAAAAGGTGTACCTACTAAGATAATAAAAAAGAACCCGGCGTAAAAGCCGGGCTCCAATTTCATTAACAGGTATCTGTTACTTGGCTTAAGCCGGTTCGTCCTTGATGGCGGCCAGGCGTTCGTTCACGTTCTTGGAAACGCCCTTGGCAGCATACTTCGCGGCAGCTTCCACAGCCTTCTCGATAGCGAGCAACGCACCGCCAGTCATGCGGTAGTCCCACATCTCGGCGAAACGCTTGCCAGCCGGGGAATCGATAGTGCCGAACATCGCCTGGTGCATTTCGAAGAAGCCTTCCAGCAACTTGAGCACAACGTTGCCCGTATAACCGGAGCAGGCGACCACGTCGGCCTTGCCGGCGACCAAGTCGCGGCCTTCGATGTTACCGACGAAGTTGACCGGAGCAGACTTCAGGAGCTGATAGGCTTCCTGGAGCACGGCCGGGCCCTTGTGTTCTTCTTCGCCCATGTTCAACAGGCCAACCGTCGGCTTTTCGTAACCGAGGTAAGCTTCTGCAAAGGCGGAACCCGCCACGGCGAAGTCCACGAGGGTCGAAGCACGTTCATCGACGTTCGCACCACCATCCACGAGCACAATGCTGCGCTCGCTGATCGGAAGGGCGACCCCGATAGGCGGACGGGAGAACTTTTCGCTGGACTTTCCGAGAACCATGAGGCAGCTAGCCATCATTGCACCGGAGTTGCCGGCACTGACGGAAGCGTCCACGAGGCCCTTCTTCTGCAAGGCGACACAAGTCACCAGGCCGGAACGTTGCTTCTTCTTGACCACCATGACAGGATGTTCATCCATGGCGACCAGGTCCGGAGCATCGACAACAGAAATCCCGTTACCCGTATAGCCGAGTTTTTCAAGACCAGCCTTGACCTCGGCCTCCGGTCCGCAGAGGACTACATGAATATCGGGATTTTTCTTGACGGCGTTTACGGCACCTTCAAGGCAGACACTGGGGGCGTAGTCGCCACCCATAGCATCTAGCGCTACTTTGATCATGGAATCCTCCTAGGCGAATTAGGCTTCAGCACCCTTCATGTCTACAACTTCAACACCGTTGTAGTAGCCGCAAACCGGGCAAACGCGGTGCGGGCGCTTGGTGGCGCCGCAGTGTTCGCAAGTGGCCATAGCCGGCACGTCCATCTTCCAGTGGGTGCGGCGCTTGTCACGACGGGCGGTCGAGGTTTTTCTTTTAGGTACTGCCATTTTTAACTCCTATTTTCCATTTTGCTCTTAAGAGCCATGAGTTTTTCCCAACGCGGGTCCAGGGGCTTTTGGGGCTCTCCGGCACCTTCGTCAGGTTGATTATTTGTTACAAAGATAAAATCTTCGTCAGGATTTTTCACGGGCGCGACTGGTTCTTGCAGTATAACCAGCTGTCGGATGCACTCGGAAACGTCCACGAAGAGCTGCCCCTGGGGGATTTTGTAGGCGAAAACATCTGCATCGTCTTCGTCAAGCTCCTGTTTTGCGACAGCGAGCCGTTCGACCTCCACCACTATTTCGGTAGTGAACGGGCGGTCGAACAAATCCAGAGTCCTGGAGCAGGTCAGAGTTTGCACTCCGGAGAGCGTACCGGACACAAGCCACTTACTCGGGCCTTCGGGGCTAACCAGCACCTCGGCTACCAGATCGCCCTTGAGGTGCAGTTCGTCGAAGATTTCGGGGGCGTCGGCATGGGACCAGACCACCCGGCGGTCTTCGGATTCCGTAAGTTCTTGTGCGATATCGATTCTCAAAGTGCCCCAAATGTAGTAAAATCGGGGGGTAAAGTCAATATCTTTACAATGGGGCCCCATTTTTCTAAAATTGGCACCAGTCAGTTCGAGATTCCATCCTGACCTTAGGCGGCGCCCGCCGGCCTATAAACCAAAACTAGGAGACCTATATGCGTTCAGAAGCTGAACTCGAAGGCGTCACGCTGCTCGGCAACAACAAGACCCAGTACAAGACGACCTACAGCCCCGAAGTACTCGAGAAATTCCCCAACAAGCACCCCGGAAATGACTACATGGTCACTTTCAACTGCCCGGAATTCACGAGCCTGTGTCCCAAAACGGGCCAGCCCGACTTCGCGGAAATCAAGATAAACTACATCCCGGACCAGTTCCTGGTGGAATCCAAGTCCCTCAAGCTGTACCTGTTCTCGTTCCGCAATCACGGGGATTTTCACGAGGACTGCGTAAATATCATCATGAAGGACCTGGTGAAGCTGCTCGACCCCAAGTACCTTGAAGTCGAAGGCATCTTCATGCCGCGCGGGGGCATTTCGCTGTACCCGTTCGCCAACTACGGCAAACCCGGTACCGAATTCGAATCACTCGCCAAGACCCGCCTGTTTGCGGCAATCGACAGGAGGAAATAACCATGCAGAACGAAATCGTCCTCATCGCCTCCATTTTCGCCTTCTTCGGCGGTCTCGTCGCCTTCTTCCGCTTCTTCGGCAAGCAGGGTATATTTGCCTGGACCGTCATCTGCACCATCGCCGCCAACATCGAGGTGCTCATCCTGGTTCACGCCTTCGGGCTCGACACCACGCTCGGCAACGTCATCTTCGCCTCGACCTTCCTCGCGACCGACATCATGAGCGAGATTTTCGGCAAAAAAGAGGCCAGCCGCTGCGTCAAGATTGGCATCCTCGCGAACGTCACGTTCATCCTGATTTCCCAGAGCTGGTTCTTGTACATCCCCGCCGACGGCGACACGATGGCCGAACCCATCCGCACCGTATTCGCGAACACCCCGCGCGTGATGCTTGCAAGCCTGTTCGCCTACGCCATCTGCGAGATGTTCGACGTGTGGGCCTACCACGCCTGGTGGAAATGGACCGAGAAGAAGTTCGGCGACAAGAAGGGTTTCCTGTGGCTCCGCAACAACGGTTCCACACTCGTAAGCCAGCTCATCAACGTGGTGGCGTTCAACCTGCTCGCCTTCGCGGGCGTGTTCCCGTGGAATACGATTGTCGAGATTCTCGTGTTCGGTTACGGCATCTTCATCGTGACTTCCCTGATGGACACGCCGTTTGTGTACCTCGCCCGCCGCATTTCCGAAAAGCACCCGGAACTCCTGAAGGAATAAGCTCCGAAAATTGCAAAAAACTTACGAGATTTTTTCTCAAAAGCTCAAATTGCCTCAAAACAAGCGTTTTGGGGCATTTACATTAACATATATATATGTATCGAGAAATCGTCGCCCCATTCCTGCACCCGCAGTCCGACCTTCCGGTACGATGAACTAAATTTTGCGCGAAAAATGATTTTCACGGTGCTCACATACCTGGTTATCGGCCTTCTGGCCATATTCGGACTGTTCTACATAGTCCTGGAGGTGCGGTTCTACCGCGCCCTGGGGAACGTGCGCCTCGGGGAATCCGACGTGGAACCCAAGCCCGACGTGAGCATCCTGATCGCCGCCCGTAACGAATCGGCCGGCATCCGGGCCACCCTCGACTCCGTCCTCGCCCAGGACTACGCGGGCAAGTGGGACGTCTGGGTCGCCGACGACCGCAGCACCGACGACACCCCCGAAATCCTCGCGGAATATGCCAAGCGCGACCCGCGCCTGCACGTCCTCACCATCACGGAAATCCCCGAAGGGGTGAGCCCCAAAAAGCACGCCCTCTCCAAACTTATCGAAGCCTGCGACGGCGATATCTTGTGCCTCACCGACGCCGACTGCCTGGTAAAGCCCACCTGGATTGCCGGAATCGTGGCCGAATTCGAACCGGGCATCGAGCTCGTGGCCGGGCACTCCTACATACCGACCGAACCCGGGAAGTCCAAATTCATCATTTGCATGCAGGCCGTCGAGACGCTCATCTACCGCGTGGCGGGGACCGCGGGCCTCGCGATGCACCTGCCGCTCACCAGCACCGGCAACAACCTCGCTTACCGCAAGAGCTTTTTCAACAGCGTGAACGGTTTTGACAACGTTCTCAAGATTCAGAGCGGCGATGACGACCTTTTGATGCAGAAACTGGCCGCCGACCGCCCGTGGGCCATGCGCTACTGCATTGCCGAATCCACCTTTGTCACCACAAACGGCAAGGAAACCCTCAAGGAACTCTGGGAACAGCGCAAGCGCTGGGCTTCCAAGACTATATACTATACGCCGAAAATCGTTTTCGTGCTCTCCATGGTGTTCCTGTTCCTCGTCATGCAGTGCATCGCAGCGGTGCTTTCGCCGTTCAGCTTCCCCATTCTTATCGCGACTCTCGTCGCATTTGTCGCCAAGTGCATCGGCGACCTGGTTTTAATACTCCGCGGGCTCAGGATATTTAGGCAGGAGCACCTCCTCAAGTGGTGCATCCCCGTAGAATTTATCCATGCCCCCTTTACCGTGCTGGCCGTCCTCTTCGGCCTGTTCGGACGTTTCAAGTGGAAATAACATGGCAACAACAAAAGCGACTACAAAGACCACTACAGCAAAGAAGACCGCCACCGCAAAAACGGCCAAGGCAGAAGGCAAGACGCTGATTATCGCCGAAAAGCCGAGCGTCGCCGCCGACCTCGTAAAGGTCCTGGGCGCCAAGACCTTCAAAAAGGGCACGGGCGTCTACGAAAGCGACACGACCATCGTGAGCCACGCCATCGGACACCTTGTGACCATCGCCGATCCCAAGGACATCGACGAACGCTACAAGGCCTGGGACATGAAGACGCTCCCGATGTTGCCCGAAAAGTTCCCCCTTGTCGCAAGCCCAGCCACCAAGTCCCAGCTTTCCATTCTGAGCAAACTCATCAAGAGGAAAGACGTGACGACCATCGTGAACGCATGCGATGCGGGCCGCGAAGGTGAACTGATTTTCTTCTATATCCTCGACTACGTGCTCAAGGGCAAGGTTACGAACAAGACCATCAAGCGCTTGTGGATGCAGAGCATGACCCCTGCCGCCATCAAGGACGCCTTCGAGCACCTCCGTACCGCCGAAGAGATGGAAAACCTGAAAGATGCCGCCCTGTGCCGCAGCGAAGCCGATTGGCTCGTGGGCATGAACGGCAGCCGCGGCCTTACCGCCTACAACAGCAGCATGGGCGGGTTCCAGATTACGCCGTGCGGCCGTGTGCAGACCCCGACGCTTGCCATCATCGTCAAGCGCGAAGAGGAACGCCTCAAGTTCGTTCCGCAAAAGTTCTGGACTGTAGACGCCGATTTTGACAACGGTGGAAACGCCTACCAGGGCAAGTGGTTCATTGGCGACGGCAAGGACCGCGTCAAGCAGATTTTTGACGGCAAGAAGGCTGAGGAAATCCTCGCGAAGTGCAAGGGCAAGCCGGGCAAAATCGAGGAGACCACCGCCCCGAGCCAGCAAAAGTGCGGCCAGCTGTACGACCTCACTACGCTCCAGCGCGAGGCGAACAACCGTTTCGGGTTCAGCGCCAAGACAACGCTCTCGATTGCTCAGAGTTTGTACGAACATTACAAGGCGACAACCTACCCGCGTACCGACAGCCGTTGCCTGCCCGAAGACTACGTGCCGACCGTCAAGGCGACCCTCGGCAAAATCGAGGGCCCGCTCAGGAAGTTTGCCCTGGAAGCGCTCGACAACAGCTACGTGAAGCGCACCCCGAAGGTATTCGACAACACGAAAATCTCCGACCACTTCGCCATCATCCCCACGGGCGTCACCCCGAAGGGACTCTCCGAAGCCGAAGAGAAAATCTACACGATGATCTGCCAGCGTTTTATCGCGGTATTCTTCCCGCCGGCGCAGTACTTGAACACCACCCGCGTCACGACCGTCGAGGGCGAGACGTTCATCACCGAAGGCAAGATTCTCGTGGAGCCGGGCTTCAAGGCCGTGTACGGCAAGGACAGCGATGACGAATCCAACGTCCCGCCGCTGAAGGGTACCGCCGCCAAGACACTCGACATCCGCAGCAACGAAGACTTTACCAAGCCGCCCGCGCACTACACGGAAAGCACGTTGCTTTCCATGATGGAGAGCGCGGGCAAGCTCGTCGAAGACGACGAGCTGCGCGACGCCATGAAGGAGCGCGGGCTTGGTACGCCGGCAACACGAGCCGCCATCATCGAAAAGCTCGTGAGCGACAAGTACGTTATACGTGACGGCAAGGAAATGATCCCGACCGCTAAGGCGTTCGACCTCATCAAGGTGCTCTCGGCCATGAACTGCGACGCCCTCACGAGTCCCGAACTCACCGGCGAGTGGGAATACAAGATGGACCTCATCTCCAAGGGCAAGGAATCTCGCGAGAACTTCATGCAGGGAATCGTCGAGATGACGAAGACCATGGTGAAGAACATCAAGGGATTCAAGGAAGAAAGCACTACCGGCGAGGCGAAGTTCAGCCCGGTGAACGGCAAGAAGGTCTTCGAGACCGTGAGCCGCTACACCACCGAAGACGGCATCGTCATCCGCAAGATTATCGGCGGCAAGCACCTGACCGACGAAGAAATCGTCGAACTCCTGACCAAGAGGAAAATCGGCCCGCTCACGGGTTTCCGCAGCAAGAAGGGCGCCGAATTCTCGGCGGTGCTTACCATCAACGCCCAGAACAAGATTGAATTCGTATTCGACGAGAAGCCCGAAGAAATCGAAATCGGCGAAAAAGTCGGCCAGTCGCCTGTCGACGGTACCGACGTGTTCGAGACGCTTACCGGTTACGTATCGCAAAGCTTTATCGACAAGCTGCCCTCCGGCATTTCGCTCCCCAAGATTCTCCTCGGCAAGGAAATCCCGTCCGAAGAAATCCAGAACCTGCTCGCCGGCAAAAAGACCGCGCTCATCAAGGGCTTCCGCAGCAACAAGACTCGCCGCCTTTTCGACGCCTACCTGATGCTCGAAAAGGGCAAGCTCAAGTTCGATTTCCCGCCCCGCGAATTCAAGCCGCGCCGGTTCGTCAAGAAAAAGGAAGGCTAGGACAGCGGTGACTTTCAAATCCGTATTGTCGTCGGCACTTTTTGTCTTCTGCGCCTTTGTACAAGCGAACGCGCAGGCCGAAGGCGTATCCGATGCCCAGCTTATCCCGCTCGAATCGCTGAAGGACTCTGCAGCGCAGCCCGCAACAACGCCCTCCGCCGAAGCACAAGGCGCCGACGCGCAATCCATTGAATCGGCTGCGACGAAACCTGCCGCTGAGAGGCCTTCCGCGACGGATTCCTCCGCAGCAGAAACAAGCGTGCAAGATGTCGACAAGGCGAATCCCTACGGCCTCCCCGACGAGCTCATGCCGCTGTGGAATTCCCTTACGGTAAAGCAGAAGGCCGCCCAGATGGTGATGGTCTACATGACGCCCTCCTCCTTCATGCTGGAGCATGAATTCGGGGGCTACCTCGTGATGAAATCGCACCTGAAGCATCTCGACAAGTTCCGCGAAAACATCAGAACGGTCAACGACTCCATGCGCATCAAGCCGCTCGTCGCAACCGACCAGGAAGGCGGTCTTGTGAACCGCATAGCCGCCATCGACGCCCAATGGGCGCACACCCCTAGCGCCAAGCAGATGCGCGTCATGAGCGAAGATTCCATCCGCACGCTCGCCCGCGAAATCGGCACCGCCCTAGATAACGTCGGCATCAACCTGAACCTCGCTCCCGTACTCGACCCCGCCAAGGACAGCCGCGGCAAGGACTCCTTCATGGAAGAATCCAAGCGTTCCTGGGGCACCGACACCGTAGGCGCCCCCAAGGTCCGAGCTTTTGTCCAGGGCATGCGCGAAAGCAATGTCGCCTGCGTTTCCAAACATTTTCCCGGCTATGACAGTTGGACCAACAGTGACCATCAGATTGCCGTGAGCGCCACGCCCAAAGCCAAGATTGCAAGGAACGTCGAATTCTTCAAGGCCCTCTCGAACGACATCCCCGTCACCATGATGTCGAGCGTCCGCTTTATCCGCATCTCAAACCGCCCCGCCGTATTCGAGCCGAAAATCGTCAAGATGGCCCGCGAGATGTCTCCCGAGACCGTGATTCTCACCGACGACCTGTGGGGCGTTTCGCTGCGCGCCTGGGTCAGCGGCACCGAACGCGTGACCTCCAAGACCTACCCCAAGAAGGACTTCAGGAAACTTATCCGTACCGCCCTCATGGCCGGCAACGACATGTTCATGATTACCTACCCGCAAAAGGCGGTCGAGATGGTCGCATACATGGAATCGCTGTCCCGCCAGAGCAGCAAGTACAAGGAACGCATCGAGGAATCCTGCGCACGCATCTTGAAGATGAAGTACAAAGCGGGACTGTTTAACTAGTCACTAGTTATTGGTCATTAGTCATTGGGCTTTGGGGCTCAAGACGCGAGCCTTCTTCGGAGTGGAGAGGTTCTTCACTTCTTTGAGAATCTTTTCCTGCCCGACCTTGTTGTAGGCAAGTTTTAAAATTTCCGCACACGCCATCGTATCGTCCAGGGCGCGGTGATGGTTGAAATCGGGCAATCCAAGGGACAGCGCCAAATTGTGCAGGCTGTAGCTCGGGAGCCCAGGGAAAAAGCGCCTCGATATCTTTACGGTACACAGACGCGGCGGGTCGAACGCTATGCAGCAGCGCTTGAATTCCATGCGCATCATCTTCACGTCGAACTGCACGTTGTGCGCAACGAATATGCGGTCGCGCAACAGCTCGGCCACCTCTTCGGCAATGGAGGCAAACTGCGGCTTGCCCTGAACCATCTCGTCGGTGATTCCCGTAAGTTTCTGCACAAATGGGCTTATGGTCGTCCCCGGGTCCACCAGGGTATGGAAAGTCTTCACGACTTCCGTATCGTCCAGCAGGACGATTCCCACTTCCGTAATGCGGTTCAACTCGCCCGGACCGCCGGTCGTTTCCACATCGACTACTGCAAATCGCATCGATGGCCTATCGGAGAGGGATATCTATATCGAGGGTAGCGTTTCCGCGGGCCATCTGCACGCGGGCCTTCAACACCTTGGACTTGGGCTTGCTTGTCACGGGGACAACCAGCAGGTTACTGATGCCGGCATCCTCGCTCGGAGTCGCCTCCGAATCAGGCACCGTCTTCTTGAAAATCGGTTTTTTGCCCTTGTCGAAAATCGAGTAGGTCAGTTCGCGCGGCATGCCCTTCTTGATCTGCTTCGTGGCGACCTGGAAATAAATCATTCCGCCCTTGGGAATCCTGCGGAGGCTGTCCTTAATTTCTTCTTCGGTGGCAAGTTCCGCTTCCAGCGCCATGCGGGCGTCCTTCTTGAGCTTGTCGTAGGAATCGTACATCACGGAAACATTGAACTTGGCATCTTCGGGAATCGCATCGGGACGCACATCGCGGATTTTGGAATTGTTCTGGTAATACTCCCACCGACCGTTGTCGTGCAATATAACCGTGGAACCGTTAGATGTCGTAGCGACAATGTCGTCGGCAAAAGCTGCCGCCACCCAGACGGCCATACACAAAAAAGCGATCAGTCGAATCATTTTCGAAACTCCAATTGGCAAAAACACCTTCAAGAAATATACAACAAAAAACGCGAAATCGCTTGGATGCTCCATTTTTTCGACAAAGTTTCAATTGTTATCTTTACAACATGCCTGGAAAAATCCGCTTTGCCCCGAGCCCCACGGGATACCTCCACGAAGGGCACCTTCTCTCGGCGCTCTACGTGTGGGCTGCATCACATAAATGGCAGTTGAAGGTCCACCTCCGCATCGAGGACCACGACAGGGGCAGGGCCCGCGACGAATACATCCAAAGCATCTACGAAGACCTCGCCTGGTTCGGTTTCA
>CADBLC010000047.1 GCA_902795385.1 Fibrobacter succinogenes
AGATAACCGCAAAAGCAAAAAAGTTTCTATATTTGCCTGTACTCGGGGTGTAGCTCAGCCTGGTAGAGCGTCTGCTTTGGGAGCAGAATGTCATCAGTTCGAATCTGGTTACCCCGATACAAGAATAGCCCCCTATAGGGGGCTTTTCTTGTATCTTAGGACCAGTTCGAACTGTGAAATCAGTTCGACAAAAACACCGGTGAGCAACGCGAACGTAAAGGTGTTTTTGCGCTTGCGCTGCGCGCAAGCCCGCAGGGCAAAATGGAGCAAAGCGACATTTTGCAATCTAGTTACCCCGATACACAAAAGCCTCCCTATGGGAGGCTTTTTGTGTATCTCAAGGTAACCAGATCGAACTGTGAAATCAGTTTTCCCCCTCTCAAAAAATACATCCCATCTTCAAATTAATTTGTATATTAAACGCATGATGAGAACATTTATTGGAAAAATGCTTGCTGGAATCTTTGCCTGTTTTTGGGGCAACAAGAAACGCTTTCTGTGCAGCGTGTTTGCTGGTTTTTGGGCCGTTCAGCATATTGCTTGCGCCTATGGTGTAGACGATGACGTGCCCGAAGTCGATAAATCGTTAATGTGCGGCCCGATTTTTGATGTGAGCAAGATGTCTGGGCAGGACTACGATGCATGCGAACAGGCCATTGCAGATGAGATAAAGATGCTGGCAGACTGTAATGATAAATGTGCAGACTCGACGCTTCTGAACAAGGGCGTGTTCTATGGTAGTTTCTTTGAGTCGGAACAGCTCTATTGCAAAACGCCGACACAGCCATCGGCTTATGAGGGGTGTGCTGAAAATTCTGTGAACGGGACTTTCAATACGGTTTCGGAGCAAATTTTGAATTGCCCGATGACGAATCTCAAGGCTGAAGGCAGCTTGTCCGGTTACAAGTGTGGGAACGGAGAAATTGTCTCTGTTGAAGAAGGCGAACGTCGTTCGGAACAGGCCAAGCAACAATTGGCCCAGTAGGGCTGTTTATACCAATTTTCTGTCCGCAATCCACTTGCGCACGGCTTCCTCGGCGCGTGCGGCGAGAATTTCCTTCTTGTTCTTCTTCTTGAGACCCTCGTGGTTGGGGAGGAGCCCGAAGTTGAAGTTCATCGGCTGGAAATCCTCGTTCTCTTCCACGAGGCGGTTCATGAGCGATGCGATGCAGCTCTCGTTCGGGAGCGGGTCGGCATGCCCGTGCAGAATCGTCTGTGCCATGTTCCAGGCGGCGTACCAGCCGGTCGCGACGGCTTCGGTGTAGCCTTCGCTGCCTGTAATCTGGCCTGCGAACCATGTGGGCGGAATGCCCTTGGCGCATTCGAGGTCCGGGCGCAATCTTAAAGTGGCGTCCAGGAACTTGGGGCAGCCGAGCCGGGCGAACTTTGCGTTGCGCAGTGCCGGAACCATCGTGAAAATCTCTTTTTGTGTGCCCCACTTGAGGCGCGTCTGGAACCCGACCATGTTGAACAAAGTCTTTTGCTTGTTTTCGGCGCGGAGCTGGATGACAGCGTACCACAATTTCCCGTTGTTGCCGAGCCCGAGGCCGATGGGGCGCATCGGGCCGTGACGCAACGTCTCGTAACCGCGGCGGGCCATTTCTTCGACGGGGAGGCACCCCTCGAACAGTTCGTTCTTTTCGAAGGGGCGCGGCTCGACGGCTTCGGCCTCGCAGAGCTTGCGTACGAATTCGGTGTAGGTCTCCTTGTCCAGCGGGCAGTTGATAAAGTCGGCCGTTTCGCCCTTTTCCCAGCGGTTGCGGTAGAAGGCGTGGTCGAAGTCGATGCTGTCGGTCTCTACCACAGGGGCGATGGCGTCGAAGAAATGGAGGCGCTCGCTGCCCAGGCGCTTGAAGATATCGTCGGCGAGCGCGTCGCTGGCCAGCGGCCCCGCCGCGACGAGCGTGGGGCAGTCGCCAGCAAGGCTAGTGACTTCTTCGCGGTGCAGCGTAATGTTCGGGCTCTCCGCAATTTTCTTTTCCACGGATTCGCTGAAGATGTCGCGGTTCACGGTCAAGGAATCGCCTGCAGGTACGGCCGCTTCGCGGGCGCTATCCAGCAGAAAGCTCCCGAGCATCGTGAGTTCCTGCTTCAAGAGCCCGTGTGCGCTCGTAATTCCTAGTGCCTTGAAACTGTTGGAGCAGACAAGTTGCGCCAGGTGTCCGTCCTTGTGGGCGGGAGTCTGCCTTACCGGGCGCATCTCGTACAGGTCTACCTTGAAACCGCGGTTTGCCAGTTGCAGAGCCGCTTCGCAACCCGCGAGACCACCGCCGATTACGCGAACTTTCTGAGTTGTGAGGTCGCTCATTTACCTCGTACCTAATTCGTCACCACTTTACGGTAGCTTTTCGCGTTGCCTATCCAGAGCTTCACGAGAAGTTCCTCGAGCGATGCTGTCGAAACGCAGTCGGGGTCGGCGTCCTGGATCTCGTCGGAAATCAGGTTGGCCTGGGTCAGGTTCAGCATGCCGTAGTACATGGCTTCCATCAGCTGCGACGCGAACTTGGGCGAAATGTTCGCCACGTAGTCCATGTCGTTGAGCGGCGGGAGCTGGTTCTTGTCGGGGCTGAACTGGTCGAGGTTGTCCATGGTCCAGAGATCTGCCGCCTTGCCCATGTCGGGGGAGGGAGCAATCTTCAGGAGCTTTTCCTGGTACGCCTTCCACTCGGCATCGGTAGTCTTACCGGCCTTGCGGACAGCCTTCAGGAAGGACAGGACCGCATAATAGAGGTCCTTTTCCCGCTGATTGATTTCCCTTTGAGACGTGGGTGCCATAGATTACCTTAGTGGCGGAAGTGCCTCATGCCGGTGAATACCATGGCGATGCCGAACTCGTCGCACTTTTCGATGGAGAGGTCGTCCTTCTTGGAACCACCCGGCTGCACGATGTAGCGCACGCCGGCGTCGTGGGCGGCTTCCACGTTGTCCGGGAACGGGAAGAAGGCGTCGGAGCCCATCACGACTTCGCCGAAGACCTTCTTTTCGAGTTCCTTGAGGCCGGCTTCGTTGATGAGCTTGCCGTTTTCGTCGAAGAACGCCTTGGCTTCTTCCATGCGAGCAACGTTGTCGCGCACGCGCGGCTGGCAGAGGCGGAGGTTACTGTCAATGCGGTTGGGCTGGCCGGGGCCGAGGCCCATCACCTGGAAGTAGCCGGGCTTGTATTCGTAGCCCATCACGATGGCGTTAGACTTGGTGTGCTTGGTCACAAGCCAGGTAAAGCGGGCGAGGTCTTCCTTGTTCTTCGGGAACTGGGCCTTGGTGACGCATTCAAACTTTTCGTAGGTGTCCACGTCGCGGTCTTGCACCAGCATGCCGCCAATCACGTGCTTGTACACCTTGCAGCGGGTGGCCTTCTTGATTTCGCCGACTTCGAGGAGGCGGATATCCTTGGACTTGTTCTTGAGGAATTCGAGAGCGTCGTCGTCGAATGCCGGGGCGAGGAGGATTTCCACGAACTTGCCCTTGAGGAATTCGGCCGTGTTGAGGTCGACCTTGCGGGTCACGGCAATCACGGAACCGAACGCCGACACCGGGTCACCTGCCCAAGCTGCTTCCATGGCTTCGCGGAGCGTCTCGCCAGTAGCGAGTCCGCAGGGGTTCATGTGCTTCACGATAACGACAGCATTGCCATCGCTGAATTCGCGGGCCATCTCGAGGGCTGCATCGGCGTCAACGATGTTGTTGTACGAAAGTTCCTTGCCCCAGAGCTGCTTTGCGGTGGCGAGGCTTGCCTCGGTGCAGGTCGGGTCGCGGTAGAACACGGCGGACTGGTGGGAATTTTCACCGTAGCGCATCGGCACGGGGTCAACAAATTTCAAAACGAGTTCTTCGGACATAAGTTTTCCTTTGTGGATTTTACCGTTAAAAATATAGAAATTTAGAGACCCTAAGTGTTCCCTGGAATGGTAGGGGCGACAGGGAGTCACGGATTTAATATATTTGGGAAAAAAGGAGGAAAAGGATGTATTTTCCTAAATTTGCACGTCTCTTGACTTTATGTGCCGCTTTTCCCTTGACTTTCGCTGCCTGTGGCGATTCCAACTCGGCAAGTGCAGACCCTGAAGTGAATGAGGAATCTTCTGCTTCAATTCCAAGTTCGTCTGCCGTGGGTGAATCTTCGAGTTCCAATTTATCTTCTGGCGCTAACGCCTCGAGTCCCAGTTCGTCGGACGGAACGTCGTCGCAGTCCGTGGACCAGTCTTCGTCCAGCGTTGTCGCCTTGAAGGAATCCTTTACCGACGCGCGTGACGGCAAGACCTACAAGCTCGCGTATATCGGAACGCAGATATGGATGGCCGAAGACTTGAACTATGGCGACAGCAGCCTTTATGTTTATGCGGATGCCATGAAGGTTTGTCCGGAAGATTTCCATTTGCCGAGTATCGATGAGTTCAGGACGCTGGTAGATTACGCTGGCGGCGAAGATGTTGCTGCAAAAAAGCTTAAGAGCAGCACCGGATGGCCTGTTAGCGATGCGTTCGGTGACTGGAACGGGACCGACGACTTCGGCTTCAACGCCAAGCCGATTTCTCTCGGCAACGGTAAGGGCACGGACGAAAACTTCTGGAGTTCCGACCGCAATTACTCCAATTACGAGACGGAAAACTTCTTCAAGCTTGATCCCTATCCGACCTCTACAACATATCCGGATATTCCCCAACCGGATATCGGTATAGAGTACGCCCCCTTCTGCCAGGGAAGGGAGACCTCTTCGCCTACTAGAACCTGTTTCGTTAGCGCGGAGCCCGATACGAGACTTTCTGTGCGTTGCTTGAGCAACAAGCTGATTTGCGGCGGAAAGACCATCGACTACGCCGAGCAGTTTTGCCAGGACGACGTCGCCTACGACCTTTGCCGTGGCCGCCGCTACGACGGGACGAAGTACGTGTGCCGCGACAATAACCTGTACGACCGCTCTACCGATTCCGTATACAAGTTTTCTTGGGTTGTGCTGAATCCCGAAAAGAGTTACGGCGTATATCTGGATACGCGTGACAACCAGTATTACAAGACGATTGAAATTGATGGCGTGACCTGGTTTGCCGAAAACCTGAATTATGAAGTGGAAGGCTCCCTTTGCCACGAATTAAACCCGAAGCATTGCGACTTCTATGGCAGGATGTACTCGCAGAAGATTGCGCTGAATGGTGCAGATTCCATTCCGCAAGACAAGGTGCGGGGAATTTGTCCCGAAGGGACGCATTTGCCGACCTATAAGGAATTCACGTTGCTGCTCGCGGAAAAGTACGACCTTCGTTCTGCCTATGTCGAAGACGACTTCAAGGGCTTTGTCGTCGAGGGCGGCAAAGACGAAGTCGGCTTCAGCCTGATTTATCCCGGCTACTGCGGCGATGAGGAAGATTGCGGGACTGAAAAATCTTGGAACAGGGTGAACCTTGAAACCATGCTGATTGGCTCCAATGCCGTATACGCGGATTTGGACTGGTATAACTCGGGCTTGTTCGAGACCAAGAGTGTTCGTGACTATGACTTCGGTAGTGTCCGCTGCGTTTTAGACGACTAGTTCCTGAAAAGAGTCTGTAAACAAAAAAAGCCCGCTCGTATCGAGCGGGTTATTTTTTAAAACAGGCTTGGCGGAGGATTGTTGTCGTCCAGTCCGGCCAAATTGCGGTCGGCATCGGACATTTCGTTCGGCGTAAAGTTGTCGAGCGGGTCCTCGGGTTCCACGATCAAGTTGTAGTACACGTTGTTCTTGAGTTCGTCTTCGATGTAGAAGAGCGTGCCGCCCATGGCGGAACCGCAACCGGCGCAGGCTCCCTGGTAACGGATCTTGAGGCGGTTGTCTTCGGTGAGGTCGAGAATTTCGACGTCGCCGCCGTCGCCTTGCAGCATGCCGCGGACGGACTGGTGCAACCAGGCCTCGATCTTTTCGATTTTCTCGTGCTTTGCAAGCGCATTCCATTCGGCGTCCGCCTCGGCGCGGCCTTCGGCGGTCTGCGTGCGGTACTTGATCCTCTCCATCTTTTCGCGCACGAGGATGGCCGTTCCCTTCTTTTCGGGGTAGGTCTCGAGGATGCGCTTGATGAGCGTATTCATCTGCTTGATTTCGGGAGCGTTTTCGGGAATGGCGGGCACGTCGGGCGTGTCGCGGAGTTCGAGCTCGATGCTCTCGGCGGTAATGGCGCAGGCCTCTTCGACTGTTACCATCTGGATTTTCTTGCAGAACGTGTCGGCAAGGGCCGTGAAGATGGGACCGCCGTAGGTGAAGAACCTGGTTTCGAGAATCTTGTCGCACTCGGGATCTATCATCAGGTAGACCTTCAGGCTCGACTCCTTCACGTCTACCAGCGCAAGTCCCTTCTCGTCGGCTTCAATTTGGAAAATGGCCCCGCGGTACTTGGGGGCCTTTGCGACCTCCTGCACCTTCAGGGAAAGATTAGCACACAGTTCTTCGCTCATAACGCGCCCAAATGTAGAATAATTTGGGAATTCCTACTGCACGTCGACGGTCACCTTGTACATCGCCTTGCCCTTATGGCTCACGAGACCGCCTGCGGGAGCGGTGATGACCTTCAGGTTCTTCTTGGTTACGCCCTTCTGCTGCTGCAGAACCTTGAGCAGGTCGTCGTTCCTCTTTGCGGCGAGGTCGGCGAGTTCCTTCTTGAAGGCCTTCATGTCGATGTTGGCGGAGTGATCCTTGGCGTAGGCCTTGAAGGCGTCGTCGCTATCCTTGATTTCGGCGATAGCGCGTTCGTCGAGCTCGTTCAGGGTTTCCTTGCCCTGGGACTGCTTGTAGAATTCCGTCTTCAGCTTGTGCTGCTTGTATTCGTTGGCAACCTTCTTGGGGTTGTAGAACTGCGTGAAGACGAGCTTCAGTTTCGGGTCTTTTACGAGGGCTTCCGTCATCTTGCTTGCCTTGGCGTACTGCTCGCTCGTGAACGTGGCGCTCATCGGGTCAATGACCACCTCGTCGTTCTTGCCGAGGTCGATGCCGACCATGCCTGCACCGGTTGAGGCTACGTTACCGACAATCTTGAGCGGGGAGAGGGCGACCTTGATGATGAGGTTCATCACGGTCTTCCAGACAATCTTCAGCACGGAGAATTCCGGATCCTTCATGTTGCCCTGGACCGGGACATCAAACTGAATCTTATCGTCCTTGTCCTTGAGGATGTACAGGCCGACCTTCATCGGGACCATGTATTCCGGGTCGACGCTGTCGTCCTTGTCGCCCACGTCGATGTTGTAGATGTCGATGGTGTTCTTGCTGTCGAGATTGAAGTCCTTGATCTTGTTCTCGCTCGCGAAGGCCATCGTACCGGCCGAGAGCGGGTAGCCCGTGTAGTGGAGGCTGTAGTTGCTGAAATACTTGAGCGCGAGGTTCTTGACGCTTATATAGGCGTCCATCGTGCCGATGTCGGAGAGGGCGCCCTTGTACTTGACGGAAACGCTACCGCCATCGGGGAAGGCCGCGGACACGTTCACGGTGCACGGGGTGTCGAAATTGATGTTCGAGCCGTTCACGGTGATGGCGCTGACGGTGTAGTTGAAGGGTTTCGTGATGGTGAGGTCGTTTGCACTCACCTTGGTGTTGTGCACGTACAGCTTGCCGACCTTGGCAATCATCTTCTTGCCGGCGGGCTTGGCTTCTTCCTTCGGTTCTTCCTTGGCTTCTTCGGCCGGGGTGGCGCTGTCGGCTGCCGGGGCGGATTTCTTCATCAGCGGGGCGAGCAGCACGTCGATGTTCGTCTTGCCGTCCTTGTAGAGGTCGAGGTGCGCGTAGGCGCCGTCGACGATGACGGAGTCGATGAGGAACTTGTTCTGGTTCAGGTTGGCCTGGCCGATTCCGACGCCCACGTGGTTCACGCCGATGGTCTTGCCGCTCTTTTCGGTCAGCACGACGTTGTCGACGGAAACGGTTCCGCTCACGTTGCTCGAGAGAATGTCGCCAAGGTTGCCCGCGACGGCGATGTCGGTCGAGACGCTACCGCTAAAGTCCTTGTAGGCGATAAAGTCGTTGAGGTACGGCTTTCCGGCGGCGAGTGCGAAGTTCTTGAGACCGACGTTCACCTTGAAATCGTTCGTGGCCGCGTTGACGGTCACCTTCACGGCGAGGTCGCCGCCATCGGCGAACTTGAGGTTCACGCCCACGTCGGTCTGCTTGTTGCTCAGGTATACGGCGGGAATCGCCACGCCAAAGTCCTTGATATGGATCTTGGAGCCGACCTTCTTGTCTTCGTAGATAATGTTGCCATTCTCGAACACGATGTTCTTGACGGATATGTTGACGGGGAGCCCTTTCGCGATTTCGGCCGCGTTGACCATGCCGGTGTCGGCTTCAGCGGTATCTTTCGCCACGGTGTCGGCCGTGTCGGACTTGGCGAGGAAATCCAGAATATCGCTAAAGTTGAACTTGTCGCCGTTCTGCGTCACGTGGACGTAGAGGCCCTTCATATAGATTTCGCTTACCGCGGCCGTCTTCGTAAAAATCTTGAGCGGGTCCACGTTGATGCGGAACTTGTCGAAGGAGACGAACGGAGTGATGCCGTCTTGTTCCATGAGGGCGAAGGAGTCGACGTTCACGGTGAACGTGAACGGATTCAGGCTTACGTTCTCGATGGCGACCTTTCTTCCGATGAATTCCTCGGAATGGGCGACTACATAGTCCTTGACGAATCCCGGGGCGAACTTGAGCGCCGCGAAGATGAGTACGACAAGGGCGACAATGACGATGGCGATAATCTTGATAGCTTTCTTCATGCCTGAAAATCTAGCAATATTGGGTCGCGGGGGCCGCACTCTTGGGGAGGATACGGGCGTAAACGGAATCTTGTTCTAAAAAGACGTCTTGCCGTGGCAAAAATGTTATTCTTGTAGCATGGATTGTAAACAAGAGTTTTCTATCCGCTATAACCATGTTGGTTACGGCACCGGATATCCCAAGGTGTTCTATGTGGCGATGCCCATGGGAGTGCAGGTTCGCGAGGCGTCGTTCCGGATTCTGGATGCGGCGAGGAAGGTTGCCCTGGAAGGCAACCTTGAACGTCGTGGCGATTGCGGGTATACCGGGGAATCTTTGTTCGAAGGCGATTTTTCGGCTGTGGCCGTTCTAGGGAAGTACAGGATTGCAGTATTTGTCGTTGGAGTGGACGGCAACAAGCTATACGATGCCGAATCGTTCCTTTTTGAAATTTCCGATAATTTGTTCGAACACGAACTCAAGGCGAACATCAAGTCGTTCTATTTCCAGAGAAGCGGAGTCGAACTGCCGGCGGAATTCGCTGGCAAGTGGGCACGGCCCGCGGCGCACAAGGACGACTGCCTGGAATTCCACAGCATCATGAACCGCGAAGGCACATGGAATGCCCATGGTGGGTGGTACGATGCCGGAGATTACGGCAAGTACATCGTGAACGGCGGCGTAAGCGTCGGAACGCTCCTGCTGGCTTGCGAGATGTGTCCTTCGGGTGCGGGAATCATGGGCGGAGAAGGCTTTGTGCCGACCTTTGAACAGCCTTGTAGCCTGCTCGACGAAATCCGTTTTGAACTAGAGTTCTTCTTGCGCATGCAGGACAGCGACGGTGGAGTGTTTTTCAAGGTGACGCCGGGACATTGGGACGGTTTTGTGACGCCCACGGATTCCGACGTGATGCAGAAACGCTACATCATGGGCAAGTCTACGACGTCGACGCTCAATTTTGCGGGCGCGCTGGCCCAGGCGCACCGCGTGTTCAAGGCGGCGGGCGGTATCGAAAATGAATCTTTTGCCACGCGGTGCCTCGCCGCAAGCCTCCGCGCTTACCGCTGGGCGCTCGAAAACCCGGCCGTTGAATGGCCGCACAATACCGAGGGCAGCGGAGGCTACGGCGACGAACACGTCGAAGACGAGTTCTTCTGGGCCCGCGCGATGCTGTATCGTGAACTCGGCGGGGAAGGATTCCCGTACGCTGCCGAAACGCCGGAGGAGCGGCTGATGCAGGACATGGAGAAAAATCCTGTCGAACCCGGCCTCAGCTGGCGCGATACGCAGAATTTCGGCTGGATTGCACTCGCCCTGAACGACGCCACGGCCCCGGCTGCGGTCAAGCTGCGCGAAAAGGCGCGTGATAGCATTGTCAATGCCGCCGAGTCCATCCTTGCGCTGCAGCGCGACGACGCCTATTCGCTTTCTATCCGCAAGTTCATGTGGGGGAGCAACGGCGAAATCGCAAACCATGCGCTAACGCTCCTTGTCGCCTACAGCTGGACGCACGATGGGCGCTACCGCGATGCCGCCGTGGAACTCGTCAACTTCATCTATGGGCGCAATCCGGTGAACGTGAGCTTTGTGACCGGCTCCGCCTGGAGTTCGCCCGTCTTCCCGCACCACCGCATTTGCCATTCCGACGGAATCGTCGACCCCATCCCGGGCTTGCTCGTGGGCGGCATCAACAGCGACCGTCAGGACATGCACCGCAAGCCGCAGTACCCGAACGAATTGCCCGGATTCTCGTATACGGATGAACGCTGCTCGTTCGCGAGCAATGAGACGGCTATCAACTGGAACGCGCCCCTTACGGCGGTGCTTGCGATGCTTGTTTCGCTTTGATTATTTCTTTGACGGTTCGGACTTTTCGGGAGCGCTCTTCGCAGAGTCTCCCTTGTCTTTGGGCGCGTCGGCCTTGGACGTATCCGCCTTCGCGGAATCCGGCTTGGCCGTCACGGAATCCTTTGCGACCGTATCCTTTGCAGGTTCCGGAATTTCTTTTTTCTGGAGTGCGCTCAGGTCGATGAACGGTTCATCCTCGGCTTCGGCCTTGAGGTTGCGGATGCGCTTGTCGTAGGTCTGGTCGGCAGCTTCGAGGGTGTCTGTGCCCAGGAGGTCCCAATGGGAGTGGGCGAGTGCGGCCCATTCGTGGAGCCAGTTCTTGCGGGATTCCCTGTTGAAAATCCAGGA
>CADBLC010000048.1 GCA_902795385.1 Fibrobacter succinogenes
GAAGCTCATCACCCGCCAGATACAGGCCATCCAGAAGGCGAATCCCGACGCCGACATCCTGTTTATCGGCCCGGCCGACATGGCCCGCCAGCAAGACGGACAGTGGAAAACCTACCCCGCGCTCAACATGACCATCAAGGCGTTGCGCCAGGTCGCTCTCGACAACGGAGCCGCCTACTGGGACATGCACCGCGTGATGGGCGGAAACGGTTCCATGATCAAGTGGGTGAACCGCGAGCCCGCGCTAGGCTTTACCGACCACATCCATTTTACGCGCAGGGGGGCCGCCTACATGGGTGACCTGTTCTGCGCAGCGCTCCGCATGCACTACGACTACTTCAAGTTCCGCGACCGCCACCACATCAGCGACGAAAAGCTGAAAGACCAGCGACGAAAAGCTGAAAGACATCCACGAATGGCGCGAGGAAACGAAGGAAAAGCCGAAAGCCGAAAATGCCAAGAAATCCGAGAAATCCGCGAAAGACGCCAATTCCGGGAAGGGAGTGAAGAAATAATGAAAAAGACCTTGCTCCTCTGCACCGCAATCGCCGCCGCAAGCCTTTTCGCCAAGGACATCACGACCGCTCCAGGCGCCTACGCCATCGACCTCACCAAGTACACGTTCATCGACACAACGCTCAACACCATCCAGTTCCCCAAGGGAGCGGCCGAATTCCAGCCGTTCTTCAACAAGATGGACACGCTCGTATTCGAGAACAAGGGACAGGTCCGCATACTGCACATAGGCGGTTCGCACCTGCAGGCCGACGTGATATCGGGCCGCATCCGCGAGCACCTGATTAAGGAATACCCGGGCGCATCCGCAGGACGCGGATTCATATTCCCCTACGCCGCCGCACGTACCAACACTCCCGCGAGCTACGCCAGCTACTACCAGGGAATCTGGGACATGAGCAAGAACGTGCGCAAGGAAATCACCAAGCCGCTCGGGCTGCTCGGTATTGCCGTGAGCACCAGCGACCCTCGCGCCGAAATCACGCTGATGCTCGACAGGTTCAACTCCGAACCGATGTGGGGCGAAACCAAGTTCCGCCTGTTCGGCTACAGCGACAACGGCGACGTCATCCCCGTGCTGCGCGTCGATTCCGCCGACATCTACGGCAAGCCCGACACGGCAAGCAAGAGCTTCGTGTTCGTAAGCCCGCGCCCCATCGACACCATCCGCATCCAGTTCCGCTGGCTCGACACGCTCAAGCAGGCCAAGGTCGCCCAGTTCATCACCGATTCGCTTGTACAAGATTCCATCGAACGCGCCAAGGCCGATTCCACCAAGGATTCCGCAGAAGCGCTCAAGCAGGGGCTGAACAAGGATACCGCTGTGAAGGCCAAGATTCCGAACAACGTTGCGCTCCCCAGCACCGCCCCCGCCCTCGATTCCATGTTTCAGGGCGAATGCGACGTTCTCGATTCGGCCTGTCTCGCCCGCGAAGAAGCCAAAAACGCCGCCGCGAACGGAGTCGTCAAGTGTTCCGACATGAAGCCCAAGGGCCCAACGCCCAACTACGCCGAAGGCGAACTCGACGAAACGAACGCCGCCAACGAACATTGCGTCGCAGAATCCGAAGTTGTCCCCGACTCTGTCAAGAAGAACGCCCGCCCGCGCTTCACGCTCACCGGCATCATCGCCGAAACCGACCATCCCGGCATCAGCTACACGAACGTCGGCATCAACGGCGCCAAGGTCCACGACTACTTCGAGGAAGTCTGCCCGCTGTTCGAGAAGGAACTCTCCTTCTACAAGCCCGACCTCGTGATTTTCGCCATCGGCATCAACGACGCGAACGTGCAGCGCTTCAACGACAAGCAGTTCAAGGACGACTACGACAAGCTTATCGCCCGCATCAAGAAGGTGAACCCGAACGCGGCCATCATCTTCGAGACGAACAACGACATGTTCCGCAAGGTCAAGAAAAAACGCTACGTGCAGCACCCGAACGGCGACGTCGCCCGCAAGGCGTTCTTCGCCCTCGCCGAAAAGCACAAGGCCGGCGTCTGGGACAAGTACAGCCTCATGGGAGGCCTCGGTTCCATGGCCAAGTGGGAAAAGGCCGACCTCGCCAAGGCCGACAAGGTTCACTTCAAGATGGCCGGCTACCACCTGCTCGGCGACCTGTTCTACAAGGCCCTCATTGGCGCCTACCAGGAACATATCGCGAACCTCCCCGCACAAACTAGACGAGAGAACGGGTCTGCGACCCTACAGACGAAAGACGAGAGAGGTAACAAATAAGGATTATGCTAGACTATTTGATTCCTTACCTCACGCGCACGTTCTCGTTCGACCCGAACAGCCCGCTACTCTTTACGCAGTTCTACTTCTGGGGATTCTTCGCCGTCGTATTCGCGCTCCTCACCGTCATCAAGAACCGCATCTTGATGCGCAACGCGTTCCTGTTCGCCACGAGCCTCCTTCTGCGTTGTAGCAAACTTCTTCATAGGCAAGTGGATTGAAAAGGCGGAAGCGCACTGGAAAAAGAAGTTCCTGATGATCATTATCGTCATCATCGACCTGCTGGTGCTCTGCTACTACAAGTACTCCTACTTCTTCCTCGACGCTCTCTACGAGTTTACGGGCATCGAGCTGCACGTGTACAACTTCTTCGCGGCCGCAAGCAACAAGATGTTCGGCACGAACTCGCTCGTCGACACCATCATCCTCCCCGTCGGCATCTCGTTCTTCACGTTCCAGGCGATGAGCTACTGCATCGACATCTATCGCGGCAAGATCAAGGCGGTCACCAACATCTCGTGCGTGCCGACAAGTTCGTCCCGCAGCTCTACAAGAAGTTCTTCCTGCCCCGCCGCACCTTCGGCATCGCGGTATTCTGGATTTTGAACGGGCTTGCGAAAAAGATTATCCTGAGCGACTACCTCGCGACAAACTTCGTCGACCGCGTTTTCGATACGCCGCTGCTGTTCACCGGCCTCGAGAACCTCATCGCGCTCTTTGCCTACTCCCTGCAGGTTTACGCCGACTTCTCGGGCTATACCGACATCGCCATCGGCGTGGCGCTGCTCATGGGATTCCGCCTGCCGCAGAACTTCAACAGCCCCTACAAGGCGCTCAGCCCCACCGAATTCTGGCGCCGTTGGCACATTTCCCTTTCGAGCTGGTGGCGCGACTACCTGTACATCCCGCTGGGCGGTAACCGCGGCGCCTCCATCGGCACGTTCTTCTGGATGGGCTTTTTGAGCTTTGTCGCCATCATGCTTTCGGGCAGCATCTGGGTCGCCATCGCCCTCATCGCACTCTTCCTCTACATCGGCATCTACGCCTACTTCAAGCCCGATTCACGCAAGTTCATCTCTACGAACATGAACGCCATGGCCACGCAAATCGTAGGCGGCTGGTGGCACGGAGCGAGCTGGAACTTCATCATCTGGGGCGGCCTCAACGGCTTTGGACAGGTGTTCAACAAAATCTGGGTCAAGCGCAGCCAGACCTTCCGAGCCATCGCCTCGTTCGTCCTGTTCGCGGGTTCCGCAATCACCTTCAAGCAAACGCACATCGCCATTTTCGCCATCACCGCGGCCTACTTTGGCGTGCTCTTCACGGGCATCTACGCCGTGATGACCTTCAGGCTGTTCAGCCAAAAAACGTACCACTGGATTTACGTTGCCTGGAACGTCTCGCTCACCTTCGTGTTCATCACGTTTACGCGACTCTTCTTCCGCGCGGGCTCCAACCTCGACCCCGCCGAGGCGAACGAAGTCGCCTGGAATACCGCGAAGAACATGGTTCAGCAGATGGGTACCGCCTGGAAATGGGGCACGCTAAGCACCATCGCCTGGGAACACATCAACATCATCCTCGTGTTCGTCGCAGGCATGCTCATCCACTGGGTCCCCAAAAAATGGAAGAGCCGCTACCGCATCATGTTCGCGTCGCAGCCGTTGCCGCTGATGGTGCTCAGCACGGCGTTCATCATCTTCGTGATTTACCAGTTCATGAGCGCGGACTCCTGCCCGTTCATCTACTTCCAGTTCTAGAGGTATGAGGTCGGGGCTAAAGCCCCTTTGAGGTGTGAGGTCGCAGCCTTTGGCTGCTTTGAGATTGCGATTCTCTTGAATAGCCGGCCATAAAACCTATATTTGAATCCGTGGACAGCGCCCCGGAAAAAATTTCTGCTTTCGAAAAGCGAGTAAAGCGGCAGGTCATCGGAAAACCTCACCGCTTTTTGGCCGTCGTCCCGCTCGGTTTCGAACAAACTTTCGTCCAGGAAATGTTCGGATCCAGTCACGACTCTATTACATACAACATTATCGGAGACGGCAAAGTCGAATTTACCGCTAAACTCGTAGAAGCCTGGAAAATCGTGGCTTTCAGCCGCATCGCGAACCGTGTCCTGATGCACATCGCCGACTTCAAGGCCGAAAATTTCCGCGACCTTGAACGCAAAGCAAGCGAAATTCCTTGGGAACTTTTTTTACCGAACGAGAGGAGTGTCCACATCCACGTTACCTGCAAGCATTCGCGCCTGTACCACAGCGACGCCGTCGCCGAACGTTTGCAAAAAGTGATTGAAGGGGGAAGCGCCCCCCTCGCTTCAGCTACGTCGTCATGGCGGGCCGCGACCCGCCATCTAGCCGTATCTTCCGCGACCCCCTCTGCGGGGGCACCCCGCAACGCCCCGAAAGCCGAAGAGAACGTTCCGCCGCAAAACATCTACGTCACGCTCATCGACGACCGCTGCACCGTCTGGCTCGACCTCGCCGGCGAAGAACTCTACAAGCGCGGCCACGAGCGGTTCGTGAACGACGCCCCGCTCAAAGAAACCATCGCCGCCGCGATGCTCTTCGAATCCATTTCCACACTCCACATCATCCATCATCAATCATCCATCATCAATTGTCCATTATCCATCACCCTCATCGATCCCATGTCCGGCAGTGGCACGTTCAGCCTCGAGGCCGCCTACATGGCAAACGGGCTCATCCCGGGCAAATGCCGCAACTTCGCTCTAAAGCACCAGCCCGCGTTCAAGCAAGCGACGTGGGATTTTTTGATTAGACGAGAGACGAGAGACGAGAGACGAGAGAAAGGAAACAACATTCTCAAAATAGTCACCTCCGATATTTCGGAAAGGGCAGTTGAAATAATCCAGCACAATGTGGAATGTTGCCCGCTCGCGAAATCCACTACCGGCGAGCAGGCGGCGCCAACCGTCAATCCGCAGCACCGCGATTTCTTCAGCTACACCGCCGCTGAAATCGCCGACGCCTGCCCGGAAGGATCCTCCCCCGTCATCGTGCTGAACCCGCCCTACGGCAAGCGCCTCGATTTTGACGCCCCCAAGCTCTACACGAAAATCGGCAAAAAACTCGCCGAACTCGCCCGCGAACTTGCACCTCTCGGCAAGCCCCTCACGGTCGCAATTCTCGCTCCCAAAGACGACCCGCGCCCAGGCACAAAGTACACCTGCACCGCGAACCTGCTTCGCGAATGCCCGTACCTCGACGCGGCCAAAAATTGCGACGCAAAATGCATCGTCACGAGCCACGGCGGGCTCTCCCTGAACGCCATTTTTGCAAAAATCTGACACTTCTTGCAAGGCACTTTTTGCCTCAAAAAACAGCTTTTTTTAAGCTTCTTCGTTATCAAAAAATTACAAACGAGGCCCAAAAGAACACCTCGGGAACACTTTATTTGACTGGGGTCACGCTAACCATTTTTTTACATACTATATGTCGACCAATAATCTAGTTTTCAAGCGGAAAAACAAAGAATTTGAGGTAAAAATGAAGTTTCCCTATTTCAAGACCCTGGCTCTTGTCGGCATGATTGCCGTCGCCTGGAACTGTTCCTCCGACTCCGTCGATGCCGCCTCAGCTGCCCTTAACCAGGGTTCGGGCGAACTCGATGCCCCCGCAGCGACAAACTGCTGGCTCATCCAGGGAGACGTCAATTACGTTGTCATCCCGGGTAACGACGCATTCATCGTGACAGACACCGATGGCAACAACATCGGTTTCTACGACATCGCCTCGGCCTCCATCATCGACGCCGCCGGCACTCCCATCGCCACGGGAATCGTCCTGACCGACTACCCGCAGCTCACTCCCGAAAAGACGATTGTCTACCCCGATGGCAAAATCACCGACATCGCCGGCAACGTCATTTTCGACCCCAACGCAGGCCAGCAGATTCCCGAAGTGTCCTCCAGCTCCGTCGTCCAGGACCTGCCGGTATCTTCGGCCATCGCCGACCTTCCCAAATCTTCCTCCTCGGTTCAAAAAGAAGAGCCCAAGTCTTCAAGCATCAAGGACCAACCGAAGTCTTCCAGCAGCGCAAAGTCTTCGAGCAGCAAAGACCAGCCCAAGTCCAGTTCCGAACAGAAGCAGACCTCCGGCTCCATCACCGCTACCGGCAGCCTGAACCAGACAGGAACCGCAGAGAGACTGGAAGGCATACTTCCTCCAGGGCAAGTTTGACCAGAACGCCAAGACCTACACCGTCACCGGCACCGTTCCGAACGAACTCGGCGACGGCTCCAAGTACACCGAAAAATTCACCTTTACCGACGGCAGCTTCGAAATGACGATCACCGTCGGCCAGGCCAACCAGCCCAAGTCTTCCAGCAGCGCAAAGTCTTCTAGCAGCGTAAAGTCCTCGAGTTCCCAGCAACAGCAGCAGTCCAGCAGCTCTCAGGGCAGCGGACAGACCGACGCCGAAGTCGCGAAGTACGTAAATGCAGGCAGCGGCGGTCAGGGCGGATGGGCAACCCGCTACTGGGACTGCTGCATGCCCAGCTGCGCCTGGAACGAGAACTCCGGCGGCAACCCGACCAAGACTTGTGACGCCAAAGGCAAGAACCCCGTAAGTGGCGGACAGAACATTTGCGCAGGCGGCCAGCAGACCACCTGCACCACCCAAATGCCTATAATTGCGAGCGACAAGGTCGCCTATGCGTTCGCGGCGGTTCCGGCTGCCGACGGCGGCAAGTGCGGCAAGTGCTTCGCCCTCACCTTTACCGGCAAGGGCAAATACGAGACCAAGGCTAACCACGAGGCGCTCGCCGGCAAGACGCTTGTCGTGATGGCCTCCAACATCGGTGGCGACGTGAGTCACGGACAGTTCGACATCATGATTCCTGGTGGTGGATTCGGCATGTTTAACGGTTGCAGCCAGATGGGCTGGAACATTCCTAACAATACCACGCAGTATGGCGGACTTCTCTCCGACTGCGAAAAGGAAGTCGGCTACGACGGCGACCTGCTTAACAAGCGCAAGGAATGCCTCACCAAGAAGTGCAACAGCGCCTTTGCAAGCGACACCCAGGCCAAGGAAGGCTGCCTGTTCCTTGCCACCTGGATGGAAGCCGCAGGCAACCCCGAACACACGTTCAAAGAGGTCGAATGCCCGCAGGCTCTCAGGAGCAAGTGGTAGTTTTTATGCCCCGGTGAAAACCGGGGCCATTTTGGGATGTTAGGAATACTTGAATTTTAAGTAAAACGAGAATAATTGAGGTTTAAATGAAGTTTTCCTTTGCAAAAGCAGTCGCACTTATGGCTGTAATCGCCGTCGCCTGGAACTGCAGCGACGAGGGCGTTACCGATCAAGGCGAAGAGGCCATCCAGGGCGGAGAAGTCTCCATGCCAACGAGGTGGTTCGTGCAGGGCGACGTCACGTACGTCATTGTCGCCAACGAAACGGGCTTTTCCGTCCTCGACGAACAGGCGAACATTATCGGCGCCTACGACATCGTGTCGAAAAACATCCTGGGCCTGCAAGGCGAACTCATTGCCACCAATATCGACCTCACGACATGCATCCAGGTTGACCCCGACGGGACAATCCACAACCCAGACCTCAGCCTTTTGATGTCCAGCTCTTCCGAGACGATTCTTCCCGAATCCAGCGCAATGTTCATGAGTTCCGAAGCTGTCGAGCCCGCTTCCAGCGAAACAATCCCGGACGTCGAGGAATCCAGTTCCAGCGAAAAGAGCTCGAGCAGCGTCAAGTCCAGCTCCAGCGTCAAGTCCTCTTCTAGCGTAAAGTCCAGCTCCAGCGTGGCGTCTTCCGCCAGCGACAATTCTAAGTGCCCGAACATCAACGTCAAGGGCGGCGGCGGTTCCGGCTGGGCTACCCGTTACTGGGACTGCTGTGCACCGCACTGCTCCTGGCCCCAGAACACCGGCTACCTTTCCAAGACCTGCGACTCCAGGGGCAAGAACCCCACCGGCGGTGGCGGCAGCATCTGCAGCGGTGGCGGACAGACCACCTGCACGAGCCATATCCCGTTCACTATCGACGGCTGTACCGACATGGCCTTCGCCTTCGCGGCAGTGCCCGCATCTAACGGCGGCGACTGCGGCAAGTGCTTCCAGCTCACATTCAAGGGAACCGGCAAGTATTCTACCGACGCGAACCACAAGGCCATCAAGGGCAAAAAACTTATCATCATGACCACCAACATCGGTGGCGACGTTCAGCAGGGACAGTTCGACATCCTTATTCCGGGCGGTGGCTTCGGCATGTTCAACGGTTGCAGCCAAATGGGCTGGAACATCCACAATTCCGAACAGTACGGCGGTCTCCTCAGCGATTGCGAGAAGGAGAAGAACTACAAGGCCGCTGCCGTGCTCACCTGCCTCCAGGATAAGTGCAAGAGCTCGTTCGGCAGCGACGAAGAAGCCAAGAAGGGCTGCATGTTCCTCGCCGACTGGATGCACGCCGCGGGCAACCCGGAACATGACTACGTCGAGGTGGATTGCCCCGAAGTGTTGAAACAAAAATACTAGTTTGGATTTTCGGTGTGGGATATTAGGAAAAGTTTAATTAAAGACAAAAAGAGAATATCGAGGTAAAAATGAGATTTCCCATCGTTAAGACCCTGACTGTCGCGGCTGCGCTCGCTGTCGCCTGGAACTGCTCCGAGGAAGCCGCATCCAGCCAGCCCGCCGAAGAACAAGGCGCAGTCAATGCAATGCCCATGAGATGGTTTTTCCAGGGTGAAGTCACTTACGTCATTCTCGCGGGAGGCGACACCTTCCCCGTACTCGACGCCGAAGGGAACACTATCGGTGCCTTCGACATTTTTTCGGGAACCATTCTCGGCATGCAGGGCGAAGTCATAGCGACCAACGTGGACCTCGCCCAGTGCGTCCAGATTGACCCCGACGGAACAATTCACAACCCCGACGGCTCCGTGTTCAGCCCGGACGGTCAGATGCTCATCCCGGCATCTTCTGCAGTCATCGAGCTTTCCAGCGCCGCCTTGCCGCCCGCCAGTTCCAGTGCGGTTACGCCTACAAGCTCCACCGCCAAGTCTTCCAGCAGCGTGAAGAGCTCGAGCAGCGTCAAGTCTAGCTCCAGCGTCAAGAGTTCCAGCAGCGTCAAGTCCAGCTCCAGCGTCAAGAGCTCGAGCAGCCGCGCCACCACGACCGAGTTCAACGCCGGCGAAGCCATCAGCCCCACCAGGACCTGCGACAAGAAGATGGAAGTCATCGGTAACGGTTACAAGAGTGTTTGCGACGGTGGCGGCGAAGCCGGCGTCTGCGACTTCCAGGCCCCGTGGGCAGCCAACGACAACATAGCCTTCGGCTTTGCGGCAGTCCCCGCGGCCGACGGTGCCAAGTGCGGTAACTGCTACCTCCTCACCTTCGACGGCGGTGACCACCAGGGCGGCGGCAACGGCCTCAACGGCAAGAAGATGGTCGTGATGGTGTCCAACATCGGCGGCGACGTGCAGCAGGGACAGTTCGACATCATGATTCCGGGCGGCGGCGTGGGCGCGTTCAACGGCTGCGGCAACCAGCTCGGCATCGGCTCCATGGGCGCCCAGTACGGCGGCTACCTCAGCGAATGCGGTGGCGGCAACAAGGGCTGCCTCCTCGACAAGTGCAAGCAGTTGAGCAAGTTCCCCAAGCTCCAGGCCGGCTGCGAGTTCCTCGCCAACTGGCTTAACGCGGCAGACAACCCGACCTTCAAGTACGAAGAGCTCAGGGAATGCCCGTGGGAACTCGAGCAGAAGTGGTAATTATCTGAAAGTCCAAAAATTTAAGTCCGGCCACCAAGGCCGGGCTTTTTTTATGGATTAGGTTAAACGCCTTCCAGCGAAAGCTTGCGCAACCTGATACGTACCGGGATGGACCGAACCTGCATCACCACAAAGTCGACTCCCGTCCAGAACACTTCCGCCGGGGCAAACGGCAGGCACCGCAACAGCCTCCAGCGGCGCGCTATCCAGCGGCGCACAAGCCCGCGTTCTTCCCCAGAGTAAAGCCCGAAGTTGCCCCCCGCAAAAGCCTTGGAGAGCAGCCAACGCCCGCGAAAAGCGTCCGGCCTGCACAGCATGCGGTTCCGCTCGAGGCCAAGCTTCTCGCCCAGCACCCACATCAAGGCGCCAGCCATAGGCGACAGCCCGAAGGCACGCAGGCGCGCGGCAACCTCGGCACGGTCCGCTTCCGTCGAATTCTGCAACAGCACGAAGTAGTCCACTATCTGGCGCAGGCCAATCCCCGTAGAAATAAAATGCCTCTGGATATGCGACAGCTGCATCACGAGCGCGAACCTGATAGACGGGACGCAAAAGCCGCCGGGCGCCAAGCTCGCCTTGGCAATCTCGCCTGCAAGGTAGCGCATCATGCGCCGATTCGCAAACGGGTCCTTGTTGCCCGAAGACGGTTCGAAATGGATCTCGACATGGATACCATCCGGCCCGGGCGCGATGTCCACGTGGTGGGGAGCCGCATACAGCATCATAAGGGAAAGCTCACCCGCAACTAGGTTCTTCTGTTTAAGCAGGTCCAAGACGCTCTTGCGGCCGCCTTCTACCCAGAGGTCGATGTCTCCGCACTGGCGGCTAAGCGGGTCCGGGTAGAGCATCGCGTTGGCAGGGCCCTTCAGCACCGCCGTCTTACGCCCGGCCGCCGCAAACAACTCCGTGAGCCGCGACGCCTCGGCGTTCACCAGGCGGTTGTGCCCGCGGACCGTCTCCGCCTCGCTCGCCCACTGGAACGCGAGCTCCATCGGCGGCTGGGCATCATTCGGCAAGCGCTCGATACCCGCGTAGACGATCCCCAGCACGGACTGCTCCCCCGCCATGGAATAGAGACGCTCCCAGTCCTCCGCAGACAACGCAAGTCCCGAAGGCTGCGGTTCTGCAACCCCCAGACCAATCCGCAAAAGCGTAAAAAGAGCATCTTCTAACATCGGGGTCATTGGCCTATATATAAAAAAAATCGGGACCGAAAACGATCCCGATAAAAACTATTCAAGACGCATTGAAGCTAGGCGAAATAGTCCTTTTCAACGACATCTTTGAAAGCAGCACCGCCATGGTAACCGCCGCTAGACTCCATTAAACGAGTCTGCGCCGTGACTGCGACAACCTTCATCTTAGGAGCATGGTATTGCTTCTTCTGATTCATAGCAAGTCTCTCTTGTGATGAATTTAGTCCTATGGAGTGACGTCTATAATATCGCCACAATTGTCTGGGTTATCGCTACAAGAAAGCATAGCGCCCTGAACATCAAGAGCCATGATTTCCATCTGCGGAACGGCATATTCCTTCTTGGGCTCCATCTTTTCATTGAATTCTTTCATTTTCGTATTCCTTCTTTTACTTAATAATAACTTTTTTTCCGTTCTTGTAGTAGGTTCCCCTCGCGGAAGGCCTCGAATTCAGCTTACGGCCCTTCAAATCGAACCAACGGTCCATACGAACTTCGCCCGTAATCGTGTTAAGACGTCCAGTCTCAACTACAATACCCTTTTCGTCCTCAACCTCAATATCGAGTTCATCCGGAAGCAGGATATTGCTGCCCAAGCTGCCAGCAGCAGCCTTCTGCAAAGCTGCGCTCCTGTGGTAAACGAGGTAGGCGCGCATCGGGTTAGCATAGGCGCCATCGCCAATTTTAACGAATTCACCAAGTTTGGCCCCATCACATGCAGAGTCGGCAAAAACGTAAATGGGATTATCGTCATTCAATTCAAATTCCATATAGGAGTATGTTCCTAAGAATTCCCAATTATTCGAAGCAGCTGCTTGGCCAGGAGTAGTCGTGTTAAGCGTTACTGTCTCATCGATGTCAAAGGTCACTTCGGGTGCTGAAGGCAAAAGAACATATGGCGTATTCGGCATGACCTTTGCAGACTTTGTCACCTTGAACTTCCAACGACCATCCACTTCGCTTTTCTCCACTGTCTTGAACTTGTAAACAGTCGCGCCATTGACGTTGGCGGTATCGATTTCGAACGGGACATACAAGGTAGAAACCTTGTCCACATTGAACGTACGGCTCAAGGTTACACTTTTGACTGAAATGTTGTTTTGAATTTTAACAGTTTCTGTTCCAGAATATACTCCGTCAATCTCGGCACTAGCCGTTCCATCAGAATAGCTGAATACTTTAAGGGCACCATATTGAACCACCTGAAGATCCTTTACCCAGTGCGGATACAGCGTAAGATCAGCATTCTCCGTATAGGACGCGTGCAAAGGATAATCAATGTTCGTCCCTTCGATATCTGTTGACCAACCATCCTGAGAATAACCAGCACGAGTAAAGCGACCTTCGCCCTCCAATCTAAATGCAACATCATGCGTTTTTGTTTGATCGGAAACAGTACCATAAGCGTTATTTCCTACCAAATACGAAATCGTATACGTTTTCACTTCCCAACACGGATACAAATCAATATCCTTTGACAAGTTGGGATTAATCTCAGATGTCGGATCCGAGCAGTCTTGTTTAAAGGACCATTTCTTGAAATTATAGCCTGCTCTTTCGGGTTCGCCTAGAACAATAGTGGATGAATTAATGTTGTAACCAGTCGGATTATTTTCATCATTCGTTTCACCTTCATTCAAATGATAAGTAATGGTATAGTTATGCACTTCCCATTCGGCATGCAGAACAATACTTCTTTCGATTTCTGTACTAAACGAAAATTCCACGTTATTTTCGTCAAGCCACTTTACAAAATCGTATCCGGGTATTGAAGGATCATCAGGGCGGGTCGTAACATGTTGGCCTTGATCAACATACGCAACAAAATTAACCGTAGTGTTGTCTTGCGCAAGGAACTTGACCGTAAATGTTTTCGTTTCAGTCCATACCGCATAGATCGTCACATCATTTGTGGCTTTTTCACCGGCCGTTCCACCGTTTAAGTCCAATATATCGGTATCGGTAACATTGCTTTGTTTGTAGGACCATCCAGTAAAATACATCGTCGAAACACATTGCTGTTCTTCATCCGTTTCTGCACAGTAAGTCTCAGGCAAAGCTTCAATATCTTCAACTGTTATCGGAGCCCCCTTTTTCACGTAAACAGTCTTTTCAATGGCAGGTCCATCATTGAACGGGAACGTTCCGCCATTCGCATTAAACACAATCTCAACCTTCTTTTCCCAAACAGCAAAAATAGTGTCAGCATGCAAAGCCGTCCCCAAATTCTCGTTAGGTACTGTACTGTTTTTCGTCCTCCAACCAGCAAAGGCATAATGATCAGCCTCACGAGTCGGCTCGACAATTCCAGTAGATGTGATCTGTTCCCCAGCCTTTAGGTATTTTTCCTGAGACTTTTTCCCATCAGCAAAAGTTCCCTCTGCAGCATAGAAAGTAATTCTGTACCCGTCTTCACCAAATCCATTCAATGAAATACTAGTTTCACCCATGGCCCAAGGTTCAGTCTTACAAGAGCCATCATCATTCTTTCCATTTAACGTACAAAGGACCGTTTCAATATTATCCTCACTAAATTGTTCTGTATGAACATTTGACGTATCGATCGTCGTACAATTTTTTGTGCATATAGAACCTCCTACGCCACCAAGATTTTCGCCCTCATAATAGTCACCCTCCGCAACCAACGTTCCTGAATAGACATTCCCGGCAATTCCACCGACAAGACCATCCGCACCTGTATTAGTAAGGCCTGGACCAGCATACACGCAAGACGATACAGTAACATTAGTCTTTGTGATTCCAATAATACCGCCAATATAGGCTTCGCTTCCACTTGTCTGAATTTTAACAAGGCTCATGCAATCGGAAATTTCACCTTTTTTGGCATTGCCGACAATGCCTCCAACACCCTGCCCGTTACCTGTTGTCTTGATAGTTCCAGAAACAACACATCCTGTAACAGAATTGCCACCTGTTTCAGCCATCCAACCGACAAAAGCTCCCACAGAAATCTGATGATCCTTTGCATCATTACCAGTGATTGCCTCTCCCGCGTTAGTCGATGCCTGGATATCCACATCTTCAAGGATGAGATTCTTAATTGTCCCACCACCAAGGACAGCGACAAAACCAATGTTTTGTGCATAGTTCTTTTGTCCACCAAGCTCAGTTTTCACTAGATCCGACGCGTTCATGTACAAGTTTGAAATCTTGAACCCCTGACCATCGAATTCACCTTTAAAGCCCGTATTTCCGTTATCACCCGGGCCAGCAGCAATTGGGAAGAACGATTTATGTTCCAAGTCAATCGACTGAGTTAATTTTGCCTTTATTGAGTATTGCGCACCTTTTTCCTTCGATGTTTGACAAGCGAACCACGCCAGCTTCTCGGGCGTATCGATTTCGTAATAACCATTAACCAAAGAGGCCTCTTCGGTCTTAAACTCGCCCCATTGGGTGTTCGTTTTGCATTTATCATTAGCCGCAAAACCCTGCCCAACAAACACGAGGCAGGTCATAAGAATCAATGTTTTTAATCTACTTACAAATCGCATAATATTTCCCCTTTTTTCCTAAATTTAGTTTTTTCCCGTAAAATTATTTTAATCTTGCAGAAAAAAAACTTCGTCAAGAGGGGAAATCGTGAGTCAAGTCACGACTGAGCCACTATTTTTCTTTAAAATAGTGGTCCAAATCACTTGACAATGACCCTTTTCCCGTTCTTGTAGTAGGTTCCCTTCACGGTCGGCTTCGAATTGAGCTTACGACCCTTCAAGTCAAACCAGCGATCCATGCGGACCTCGCCCGTAACTGTGTTGAGTCGACCCGTCTCGACAACAATACCCTTTTCGTCCTCGACCTCGATATCGAGTTCATCCGGGAGCAGGATGTTGCTGCCCAGGCTGCCAGCAGCAGACTTCGCAAGAGTTTTATGGTAAACGAGGTAGGCGCGCATCGGGTTGGCATAGGCACCATCGTCAATTTTAACGAATTCCCCAAGTTTAGCCCCATCACATATAGAGTCCGCAAAGACGTAAATGGGATTGTCGTTATCCAGTTCAAACTTCGTGTAAACGTAAGTCCCCAAAAATTCCCAGTTATTCGAAGCAGCAGCCTCACCCGGAATTGTCGTATTGAGGGTTACGGAACCTTCGATGTCAAAGGTCACTTCAGATGCCGAAGGCAAAAGAACATATGGCGTATTCGGCATAACCTTTGCCGACTTTGTCACCTTAAACTTCCAACGACCATCCACTTCGCTCTTTTCCACAGTCTTGAACTTGTAAACAGTCGCACCGTTGACGTTGGCGGTATCAATCTCGAACGGGACATACAAGGTAGAAACCTTGTCCACATTAAACGAACGATTCAAAGTCACGCTATTAACAGCGATGTCGGAGGTAATCTTGACTGTATCGGCTTCGTCAGGATTGGGATTTTGACCACCACCATATGTACCATTGATGACAGCTTCCACGCGATTGTCAGAGGCATAGGTATAGATAGTAATTGCACCTGACTTGGTTGAATCACAATTTTCGACCCAGTGCGGATACAGCGTGATATTTACGTTGTCTGTATAGGCAAAACCAACATCATACACTTTTTCGCCACCATCGGTCAACGACCAGCCATCAAGGGTGTAGTTTGCAAGCGTAAACTTATTTGGTATGTTCAAAGCATACGACGCATTCAGATTTTTTTGCTTTTCCACCTTACCATCTTTATATCCAGAATTTGTCAATTTGGCACCAGGCTGGAATGTAATTACACTATACCATTTGGCATAAAGCGTCATATCCTTATCTATACCCTGGAGATAACGTATAGAAGTCTTGAAAGTCGGCTCCAAATACCAATCATTCATCTTTACAGGGTTACCAGAAACAAACGCGTTTTCCAACTTAACCTTATATGGCCCGGTATAAGAAGTATCATTTCTATTTGTTGCTTCAACACCATACACTTCATATGTAATCTTGTATGTATTGCAAACCCAATGCGGGAACAACTTGAGATTCGCATTATCAGCATACTTAGCACCAAATGCATAATCTACAGCATACCCTTCCTCACCATAATCCACCTTAGACCAGCCATCGAAAGTACACCCACCAACAGCGAACTGAGAAGGAGCATCCCTAAGCGTAATCGTGTCGCCATAAGTTTTAGTAGTGCCGTTCACCGTTGCCGAAATCGCAGTCCCGGAAAGGTACTGGATAGTGTAGGTCGCAACAGTCCACTTGGCATAAATGGTCTTGTCACCCGAAGAGCCCGCATCAATCTGAGTCGCAGGGTTAGTCAAATTTGCATCATAGAACCAGCCTTCAAACTTGGAGCCTTCTTTGGTCGGAGCAGCAAAGACAATGTCGCCACTATTGACATTGTATGTAGTCAGATTCGTTGAGGCATTTGTGCCACCATTCAATTCATAATTAATAGAATAGGATTCAATTTCCCACCTTGCATGGAGAACCAGATTACCCTTTAACGAGTCAGCAAAGGAATATTCGTTTTCCTCTGTGCAATTTTCGACTTCACACCATCCGACAACTTTATACCCGGCATCCGTAATGACCGTATCAGGACGAGAAACGGTTTCACCTTCAGTAACCATTTTGACAAAATGAACTTCCGTCTTTCCATGTAAAGAGGCGTCGAAAGTGACGGAGAATGTCGGAGCCTTTGTCCAAACGGCATACAGGGTAACAGGTGCAGTCACATCAATAGCAGAGAGGTGAAGTGTATCCGTTTCGGCAACAGTATCATTCACATCAAATGATTTTGGCGCATAAGCCCAGCCGGTAAAGTAATATTTCACCTTATTTTCATCTGTTCCAATTTCATATACCGTGGGAACAGAAAAACCATCTACAGAAATCGTGCCATGTTTTGCCACAGAAATAGTTTTCGTCTTGGTCGAATCAGGGAATTTCGCATCGGAAAAAGCTGTGTCGCAACCCGTGTTAAAGGTAACCTGATAGAAATCATACCAAACTGCATAAATAGTTATGGCTGCATGAGCGACACCAAGATCCGAAGGTTCTTCAGCACTCGCTGTCGTTGCCCATCCTGCAAATTTCTTTCCTTCAAGGGTCGGCACCCCGATTTCATCGGCCGTAACAGCGGCATCCTTGGCAAGAATCTTCGAAGTTCTTGCTCCAGGGGCAAACGTTCCACCATTCGCATTAAATGTAATCTTGTAGCCATCGGAACCGTTCATGGAAACATCAGATTGACCAACAGACCATACTTCAGACGTGTCTCCGGCACATACACCTTCATTCCATTTACCACCATTCAAGTTACAAACAACATCTTCCGAGTTAAGATTATCGGTCGAATCGGCATTGAAAGTTTTGCCATTGGGCAACAAGCCTATGCCGGAGCACGCTTCACTTTCATCCAAATTTTCACAGAAATCATCGGAATAGAACAAATTTTCGGTTGTAATTTTGCCAACGCTTTCATAACTACCCGCAATGGCGCCAACGCTACCATCAACCGTATAAAGGCTATTTCCGGAATAAACGCAGGAAGACATATTGACCGTTCCACCATTACGGAGCGCACCGACAATACCGCCCACATATGTACTATCACCACTGGCGGTCACGCTTACCGAGCTGACGCAATTAGTGATGGTTATATTTTTCACGTTTCCAACGATGCCGCCGACACGGTTTTTAGCACCACTCGTTTCAATAGAACCGGACGCCACGCAATTCTCAATTGTACTGGCGTTATCGACCCAACCAACAAGAGTACCCACGGAAATAGGATTACTTTTATCATTTCCTGTAGTACCAGCATCAATGGCCGCATAAATCTGGGCATCTTTCAAAGTCAGATTCTTGATAGTTCCACCATTCAAAACACCAACCAAGCCTATATTCTGTCCAAAAAGTTTTTCTCCATTCCTAGGTTTTTTGGTAACACTAGATGTATCGTTATTATTGATTTCCGAACCATTGATATAAAGATTAGAAATGGTAAAGCCCTGACCGTCAATAGTGCCACTAAATTTTTGTTTGTCACCTGCCGCAATTGGGATAAAAACCTTCCCCTGCATGTCTATGGATTGGGTCAACTTGACTTTTGCATTTGCAAAAGCGCTATTGCTGTGCCTCACCTTGCAAGAAATCCACGCCAACTCTTCCGGAGTGGAGATTTCATAATAATCACCTGTTTTTGTTACTGATTTCGTTAAATAGTCGCCCCAGCCTGTACCCGTGGCACAGTCAAGAGCAAACGCCTGCCCCACGGCAAGCAACCCAAACATCACACACAAAGTAGCTGTAATTGTAAATTTTCGCATACATTGCCTCGTTTTTTCCAAAAAATAGAAAAAAATAAGGAAATTACAATAATTTTACGAAAAAAAACAGAAACAGAGGGCTCAAACGTGCCCTCCGTCACGAAAAAAGCCCCTTTTTTCGCGTAAGTCCTTGATTTTTATGTGATTTAGGTCAAATTTTAGCCTTACACGTTCGAGCTTCTTTTCGACACCCTCCTCACAATACCAAAATTTCTACATTTTCGGAAAAATGTAAAAGCGCTCCCTTAAAGGAGATCCCCGCTCGAAGGCGGGGATGACATTCTGGGGGGGATGGTTCGCTCAAGACTATGGAAGGCCGTGAAATGGCCGGTGCACGCGCCCTTTGGCACGCAACAGGAACCAAGGTGGAAGACTTTGGCAAACCGGTGATTTGCGTGGTGAACAGCTATACCCAGTTTGTTCCGGGCCACGTTCACCTGAAGGACTTGGGCCAGGTGGTCGCCCGTGCGATTGAAGCCGCCGGCGGTGTCGCCAAGGAAATGAACACCATCGCGGTCGATGACGGTATCGCCATGGGCCACGACGGCATGCTTTACAGCCTGCCCTCCCGCGACCTGATTGCGGACTCCACCGAATACATGGCAAACGCCCACCGCGCCGACGCTCTCGTGTGCATCAGTAACTGCGACAAGGTGACTCCGGGTATGCTCATGGCCGCCATGCGCCTCAACATTCCGGCAATCTTCGTGAGCGGCGGCCCGATGGAAGCCGGCCACGTGACCACGAAGGACGGCAAGGACCGCGCCCTCGACCTGATTGATGCCATGATCGATTCCGCCGACAGCTCTGTCAGCGACGAAGACGTGGCCGCCATCGAAGCGAACTCCTGCCCCACATGCGGTTCCTGCTCCGGCATGTTCACCGCGAACTCCATGAACTCCCTTACCGAAGCCCTCGGCCTCAGCTTGCCCGGCAACGGCACGATTGTTGCCACCCACGCCGAACGCAAGAAGCTGTTCGAAGCCGCCGGTAAGCGCATCGTGGAACTCTGCCACCAGTATTACGATTTGAACGACGAAAGCATCCTCCCGCGCAGCATCGCCACGAAGGACGCCTTCGAAAACGCCATGCGCCTCGACATCGCCATGGGCGGTTCCTCCAACACGGTGCTCCACTTG
>CADBLC010000049.1 GCA_902795385.1 Fibrobacter succinogenes
TCTACAAGTCCATCACGACCACCGAATCCCCCGTTTCCGGGTCGTATTCCGCCGGGGGCGTGTCAATCGGTTCCCTTTCCTTGGGCTTAGACGGCTCCGGAGCCGGACCGCGGTCCACCTCGTAGACAATCCCGTAAAAACGGAAATACTTGATGTCACTGTATTCCGCAGGCAGGCCGAACCAGTGATCGCTATAGCACATGCAAGCAGTCGCCTCGTGGATTTCACCATAAGCGATTGTCAACGTATCGCCGGAGCGCCGATAGTTGAGATCCGCACCGACTCCGCAGTAATCGCTCACCTTGAGAATCATCAACTGTTCATTGCCGGCAGAATCCTGCACAATGTAGGCCTTGGGCAATTCACCAGGAGCCTCCTCTTCGGCATCTTTGGCCAAGACCCGGTATTCGAAGTCGTCGTACGGAGAACCCAGACACACCCCGAGTCTCACAGACTTTTTTCCACCCAAGCCGAGTTGATTACCCAGCGGCGGATTCGACGTCGAATCATCGCTACACGCCACGAGCATCAACGAGAGCACCGCGGCACACATATATCTCATTTTCATAATGAGTCCTCCTTTTCTGTATTGATTATTTCGTAAACCACGCCATCAAACCTGAAATACTTGGCATCCTTGTATTCCGCGGGCAAATCAAACCAGTGGTCACTATAGCACACGCATTTTGTCGCCATAATGATTTCGTCATAAGAGACTGTCAACGTATCGCCTGAACGCGCGTACTTGAGTTCCGCCTTGACTTCGCAGTAATCGTTCACCCTCGGGACCATCACCAGGTCGTTGCCTAAAGAATCCCGCACAAGGTAAGCCTCGGGCATCGCCTCCTTCAAAAGGCCATCGTTAAGGCATTTTCCAAGCCAGAACGAGGGAATATCCGCCGTCTGAGCAGGATGATCATTGAGCGAAGCCCATTTAATCGTACTTTCGTTTTCGGTCGTCCCTGCCGTATGCGGAGACTCGGAGCAGCCGAAAAACAAGACCGCACCGCATACCGCCCAAAATATCATCTTATTCATACTGACCCACCTTTCTTGGCTCCAGAAGCGCCAACCTTGTCGGTAAGAGGAAACACTTGCAAGTTCATTTGATAAACTCGGTCTATCTTTTGACATTCATTCGCAATAGCAACAATCTTTTTGCGGAAGGCGTCAGCCTCCCTGGCGATGCGCTCGTAAGTCGGAGCGTCGAGGCCCATGGTGACACTCGAAAAATGACGCTCGTCCGCAGGATCCCTGGCAATGGAGCCTACCGCCAGTTCCGCCATTTTCTTGTTCATGGAACGTATAGCCAAAGGGATAGTCTCCTTGGAGCCCTTCACCGCCTTTTGCGTCTGCTCGTACGATCCGTCTTCCCGCTTCCTGAGCAGATCGGCCCTGACGAGGAACTGCAGCACTTCTCGGATTTCGGCGGCCGTAACGCTGCTCTTTATCTTGGAGGCCATCTCGCCGAGCGTCGCTGCCGGCATGAGCGGAGCCAGTTCCCGCACAATCGGGTACATGGGAGACTCGTAGTAGCGTATGGCGTCCGCGTCGACAATGCGAATCCTGTTCATGCGCGCCTCGCGTTCGAGTTCCTGGAGCGCCGATTCCCTTTCGTCATCGCTCTTCGCGTTCCCGAACTTCACGAGCAGGGCAAAATAGGTGTAATCGAACCCTTCGAGGCCCATGGCGCGGGCCACCTTCGCTATACCCGGCTTGCTCAGGCGGGTCTTTCCGTCACAAACCAGCTTGAGGTACGTCGGCGAGACGAATCCGGAAAGGCTCGCGAATTCACGCCACGTGAAGTACGAGCTTCTCTTGCGTTCCTCGTAGAAATCACGCATGTACTGGCGGTAGTCCCTATATTCGACAATTGGCTTCATATCATCAAAAATAATACAAAATTAGCGAAAAAGCAACAGAAACAAGCCTCTTTTTAATCGTTATTTTATCCTAATTCAAAATATGATACAAATCCGTGTCATAACCGTAACTCATACAAATAATTTATCGTTTCAATGAAAATTATGCATTTGACTTTATCGATTTTGCTACCTATATTATGGACAACAAAACAACACGCATCTCTTCCATCCTGAATCCCGCCATAATGAAATGGCGGGATTTTCCTTTTAGGGGGATTTCGCTTGACGGAAACATGCAAATTTCATATATTTGGCGCATCCAATGGGGATATAGCTCAGTTGGTAGAGCGACAGGTTCGCAATCTGTAGGTCATGGGTTCGACTCCCACTATCTCCACTCGAAAGGCCGGCATTACGCCGGCCTTTCGTTTTTTCGGGGCTATTTACAAAAAAAGACCTCGGCCAAAGCCGGGGTCCTTAAAAATCAAGCAAGTAAGAATTACTTCTCGATCATGCGCTGAGCAACAACGTTGCCTTCGGCGTCGAGGGCGCGAATGACGTTTTCGTCGCGCTGGAGGGTCATGGTGGCCTTTTCGCCAGCAGCGGTGGTCATTTCGACAGTCATAGAACCGTCAGTGTTCTTGACAGCGAGGATTTCGTTGCCCTGGGCATCCTTCTCATAGTAGGAGTCGCCAGCTGCGAGCGGGTTGGAGCCAGTCCAGAATTCGACAGTGTTGAGGACGAGGAAGTCCACGAACGTGGCGATACCGTAAACCGGGATGACCCACATAGCGAAGTGGACGATAGAGTTGAGCCACTTGTTGCCGAGGGAGCCGTTCCAGGAGAGCAGCTTGTTGAAGCATGCGTACTTGCCGTAGCAGCCGGAAAGAACAATCATGCCAGCGCAGAGAAGGGTGATGATACCTTTTTTCATTTTGTTTACTCCTTAAGGATAGTGTTTATCGTTTTTGACGACGTGAAAAATATAAATAAAAAAACCTCAAATTACGAAAAGGTTACCTTTTTTTTCAAAAAAAATGTCATAAGGTCCCGTTTTTCCCCAAAAAGCGCCTATTTGGAGCGAGTTTCGTCTATTTTACGAACAAAAATGTGGATTTTTTGCTTTTTTTGTGTAATTTAACGAGAAAGGTGGAGGAGGTACATGAATTTCGCCGTCAAGCTCGCGATCACAGCCCTGCTGTTTGCATCATCAGCCGTTTTCGCAGCAACGCCCTTGACTATATGGATTATGCCAAACGGGGCATCCCCGCAAGAAAAGCTGGAGCAGCTTCTGGAAGCTTTCTCCAAGAGCACGGGCATCCCCACCCGGGTAGAGGTCCTGGACTGGGGTGAAGCCTGGAACCGCATCTCGACCATGCTCGAAACCGGGAAAGACGCCCCCGACGTACTCCAACTGGGTACGACGTGGGTCCCGTACTTTGCCGCACGCGGCGAGCTCAAGCCCCTGAACGCGTATCTCGACAAAATCGATTCCAACCGTTTCGTCCCCGTTTCGTGGTATACATCGCACATCGACTCCGACACGAGCATCTACTCCGTCCCGTGGTTCATAGACATCCGCCCCGTGCTCGGCAACAAGCGCATCATGGAAAAATACGGCATAACGCCCGCGGACATCGAAAGCTACACGGGTTTCGCGAACGCCATCCGCAAGGTGAACCAGGGCAAGGAATACCTTGAAGACGGCGCCAGGATCCACGGTTACGCTCTTCCCGGCAAAAGCGACTGGAACATCCCCCACAACTTCGCCCCCTGGGTATGGAGCTACGGCGGGTCATTCGTCGAGAAGGACAGCGAGGGCAAGTGGCGTTCGAACATCCTTTCGCCGCAAACTCTGGAAGGGATTGCCAAGTACATCTCGTTCGTCATCGACTCCCTCGTCTCTACCGAAGCCCTGCAGGCGAACTCCGCGCAAATCGCCCAGCAGTTCAACAACGGCGAACTCGCTTTCATCGTGAGCACCGCAGAAGTCGTGATGCAGACGCGCATCCACAGTTCGCAGGGTGGGCTCTCGAATTCCCGCATCGGGTCGGACGGCGTAATCGCGCTGCCATTCCCGAAGGGTACCGCAGGCAGCGTGAGCTTCATCGGCGGGTCGAACCTCGCCATTCCGGCAAAAAGCACCAACAAGGATGCCGCAAAGCTCCTGATGTTCCTGACCGAGGACAATAGCCTGGACGACTACACGAAACAAATCGGGTTCCTCCCCCCGTCCAAGTCCGTCCTTACATCGTGGGCCGAAGACGACGCCTACAAGAGCCTCGTAACGCAGCTGGAAACCGGCAAGACTTACCCGGCCCTCCCCGAATGGGGCGAAATCGAGCAGTCGCTCGTTTCCATGTTCAGCGCCGTATGGGACCACCTGGAGCTTCCCATCCCCTACTCCGAAGAAAAACTCTACCAGATTTTCAAGAATTATTCCGATATCATCAACAACCAGCTCGGCTACACGCCGACAAATGCGACGACATTCGCCGAATTCCAGGCTATTTGGGAAAAAGCAAGGGGCGAATCCAAGACCGCCGAAAAAGACGACGGCGACGACGATTCAGCCAAGGGAAACGGCATAAACCCGACCCCGTTCATATTCTGCTTTGTTCTAATCATTAGTTTCCTTTTTTCGTACACACGCAAAAGAAAAAGGTAAACTATAGACATGAGCAACGAGAAAATTCTAAAACTCTCCAAAAGCATCATTGTCAAGAGCCTGTTGCTCCTGGTTTTCGCCATGGCCGTGGTCACCATCGGCGGTACATACTATTTTGCCAACCGCCAGCGCCAGATGGCCCTCATGACGGCCGACGAGACGAACAACGTCCACCTCCAGCAGATGTCACTGGCTCTGCACAACGAGCTGTTTCAGTTTGGAAACCAGCTCACGCTTCTTGCCAAGGCCTCCGAAATCAAGAGCATGGACCCGTCGATTTCGACCAGCTACCTCAAGAGCTACAATATCTCGCCGCTGTTCATCTCGGGCGAAAGGGTTTCCCTGTACAACCGCAACAACGTCCTTATTTGCGATAACGCGATGATTGCGTCCGTACCCGCGAAGTACCCCGTCGATTTTTCCAAGATAACCCCGCACAGGCCGTTCATCTCGGGATGGTACCGCGACTTGGACAACATGCGCCCCAAGCGCGCCTTCGCGACGGTTGTCGCCGACAACGCTAAGGGGAACGGCAGCCTTGTCGCCAGCTTTTCGACGCAGCGACTCTGGAAACTCCTTTCCGAAAGCAAGGTCGGCAAGAACGGCTACTACATAGCCATCAATTCCGAAGGCGAAATCCTGTTCCACCCCGACCTTGAAAACTGGCTCACCGAGCCACACAAGATTGCAGAAACCGGCATCAAGGGATTCGACCCTAAAACCGACGAGACAAAGGGTATCAAGTTCTACACCCTCTCCGACAAGCAGACGTACCTTGCCAACTACGTGTACGACGCTTCTTACGACATAGGGCTCCTGTCGCTGCAGCCCAAGTCCGAAATCGACGAACAGATGTCTTCGCTCATATTCGTGAGCAGGATAATGCTCATTGCGGAGCTCATCCTGATTCTCCTCATCTCGTACTGGCTGTACCGCAAGCTGGTCCTCCCGATGGGGCGCTTTATCCAGCACACCATCGAAATTTCGGAAGGCGACATGGAAGCTCCGGACATCAACGTCGGCAACAGGCAAGACGAAATCGGCATCCTCGCGAAGCACTTCAACATCATGCACCACACCATCAAGCGCCAGATTGCGGAGCTGAATGCGCACCGGGAAATGCTTGAGCATGAAGTTCAGGAGCGCACCAAGGAACTCGAAGAGGCCAACAGGAAACTCGACCTGATTTCCAGGACTGACGAACTGACGGGCCTCCCCAACCGCCGCGACATGAACCAGACCATCGAGAAAGAAAGGGTCAGAAGTTTCAGGACGCGCAAGCCGATTTGCTTTATCTTCTTCGACATCGACCATTTCAAGAACGTGAACGACACCTACGGCCACGCCGCCGGCGACGCCATCCTCAAGGCCGTATCCAATACGATACGCGGGCTTCTCCGCAAATACGACGTTCTCGCACGCTACGGCGGCGAAGAATTCCTGACGCTACTCCCGGAAACGGATGTCGACGGAGCGAAAACCGTAGCGGAACGATTCCGCAGGGAAGTCGAGAAAATGACCGTAATGCACGGGGACAAGGAAATCAAGGTGACCATCACTTTGGGCGTTGCCGAATTCGACAACGAGCTCGGAATTGACCGGAGCATCCAGCGTGCAGACAAGGCTCTGTACGATGGAAAGGAGAACGGACGCAACAGGGTCGTTGTCTGGCGACCGGAGCTTTAACACAAAAAAAACGCCGCTATCGAAGCGGCGTTTTTTATCGGGATGACTGAATTCGAATCAGCGACCTCTTGAACCCCATTCAAGCGCTCTACCAGGCTGAGCTACATCCCGAGGACTCTTACAAGAGTGAACCAAAGGTAGTTAAAGTCTTTGCTTTTTTCAAGGCAAAATCCCGAAAAAAGCCAAAAAAGAGAGATTTTTGCCGGACTAGTCCTTCCAGTACCCCACGACCAGCACCTCCGGAGTTGCCTTCGGGTACTTCTTGCTCTTGAACGAGACAACCTTGCGGATGCTCTTCTGCTTGAGTTCCCAGCCTTCGCGCTTGAGGCCCTTGGTCGTAAGCGTCACCTTGAGGCCAGGGACAGTCCCGCCTTCCTTGATTTCGTCAAGCTTGTCCACGTTGAGTTTCACGGGCTTGGTCTTGATGGAAAATTCTTTTGCCGAGGCCTTGTCCAGCGAAAGCTCAGGGCGAGCCTTCTTGTCGGTCTCCCACACGTAGAACGTCCATTCACGCTTTTCGCCCTTGGCGTAGTAGCCGGCGTCGAACATCTTCTCGCCAAAGAAGAGAGGCGTCTTCACAAAGCCCTCGAGGCTCGCCGTGTAGGGCTTGCCGTCGGTACCGACCATCACCACCATCGCGTTGATGGGGCCTTCCATTCCGGAGAAGTCCATGTCGAACTCGATATTGATGGCGCCGCCCGGAGCAATCTTGGACGGATACTTGAAATTGGACATGCCGATGCCCTGCCCCATGACGTTTTCGAGCGTGATTTCTTTTTGGGAAACGTTCGCTCCCTTCAGCGCAATATGCTTGGTGTCGCCCTGGTTCACCTCGCCAATCGGATAGACTTCCGGGACAAAGAGGATGGCATCGACCGCGAAGGTGGCGGTGGAGCATGTGAGGGCAGCAGCAAAGAGGGTTTTCAAAATCTTGTTATTCATGGCCATAATATATAAAATTTACTTCAAACGATTTCTCAGCGCTTCTATTTCGGACTTTTCCATACCGATCGAGAGCAGGTACTTTTCCGTAGCATCCGCAAGGTTGACGTTTTCTATATCGGAAATGTCGACACCTTGAATTTTGAACGAATGCTTAAGGTTCGTGATAACAAGTTCCTTGATCAATTCTACCTGCTGTTGGGGCAAGGCCTCTTGCACGTTGTCAAACACACTAAAGAAGTTCTTGTAGCTCGTGACATAGTCTTCCCTGATTTCGTCAGGTTTCGCACCCATCAGGGCCTCGAGTATGGCAATGGTGAACCCCGTGCGGTCCATGCCGTAGGTGCAATGCAGCAAATACGGACCTTCATGCTCTATCATATAGCGGAGCCCCTTGGCAAGACCGACCTTGTACTGCGTGTTCACGAACGAAGGCTGCAATTCCAGGTATACAACGTTTTGCGATGCATAATAGGAGTTGGCAAAGTTCTTATACGTTTGGGCGTAAGACTCCGCGTCTGCAAGATTCACGAAGGTCGCAACACCAGCCACCTTAGCCAGGGAATCCGAATAGGTATTGCGGCCAAGCGACGGGTTAACCGGACTCGACGAACGGTACAGTTTGCCATCGCCCATTCCCGTAGTCTTCACCATCCTGAAGTTCGCGAATTGCTCGACCGTAAGGTCCGGATACGCCTCAATCTCATACGCCATCGACAGGTAGCTGTGCATGGCCATGTAGCCACGATAGCCGTACTTTTCCTTCATCTGGATAATGACTTCTATCGGGAATTCCACGCCGGGCACGATACCGAAAGCCTCGGCCGCCTCGCCATAAGAGACTTCGAGGGAGAGGCTCTCTCCGACAAGCAAGAGGTACTCCCCTACCGTTACATAGCCAAAGGAATTGACTACAGGAACATCCACGGTGTCGTAGCCGGGAATCATCACCGTAATCATGTCGCCATATTCGAACATCGTCATGAACGAATCGGCAGGGAAATCAAGCTTTACGCTTCCGAAGTAGAAAAGCTCCAGGGAGTCTTCCGTGACGGTAGTCCTTATCGTGACGATAGAAGAACTCGAAAGCGCCTCCGACGACGAGCTCACCTGTTCCGAAGAAGAGATTTCCGTTTCCGACGACGAACTCAAATCCTCCTCCGACGAGCTCAAATTTTTCTCCGACGAACTCGACGACTCGGCAACGGAACTGATTTCACCGCTCACGAACTCGCCCGAATCTACACTGTAACCGGAATCGTCGCAAGCGACAAGGCCACCGCAAGCAAGGCATGCGGTCAACAAAAAGAGTTTTATATATTGGTGCATGGTAAGTAGAATATATCTTTTTTTTTCGGATGCGCCTACGATTTTAACCGTAATTTGCTGTTTTTCATAAGGCCGTCGTTATCGAAGCGAACTGTCGGATTTTGGCCTTTTTTAAAGGATTCTTCGCTTTCGTAGAGGGAAAGGGCCACAGAAACACCCGGCTGGGCCGCGATATTCGCCTCCCCCGCCTCAACCTTATATGTAAAGACAAAGTCCTGCGAACTGCCGTCCTTGAACGTTCCCTTGGGAATGCGGACGGTCTCGCCGATTTGCGCAAGAGCCTTGCCCGTAGAATCCACGAATTCTGCCACCATATAGATATCGAAGAAGCAGGGCGCCACGCCGGTGTTCTTGACGGAAATATTCAATGTATTCGTCGCAGCATTGCCTGCAGCGGTGTCGGCGAATTTCCCTGTGGTTTCGGCGCCGCCGGCGACGGTCGTGAGTTCCGCACGCGTCACGGTAAAGTTATAGCCGATGACCTTGCTCATGGAATCGGCCAACGCCTTGTTGTCCTTGTAGAAATAGTAACCGCAGTCGTTGTCCTGGTCGAGAACGTAGTAGGTCAGGTGCGCCGTGGTAATCGCATCCACCCAGCGTTCCGCAGTCCACTTTTGGCTACCTCCGGGAATCAGGTCGTCGTAGGTCAGCATCGTCCTGTAACCGGCGATATTCTCGGCGATGGTCGGGAGGTTCACGTTGTATGCCCGCAGCAAGGTATCCGGCCGGCCGGGAATGCCGATGAATCCGTCATCACGCTTGGTAATGCCGAGGTCCAGTGCATGCGTATAGACATCGCCAAAACCGTTAGAAGGCAGCACCAGCTGGGTCTTCTTGAACACGGACGCATAATAGTCCAGCATGTCGATCAACACCGAATCGGCCGGCATTTCGCTCCCCAATATGTGGGACGTGTGCCATTCGCCCCATTCGCCAAAAGTGCGGACATCGATGTATTCAATGCGCGGGTCGCCATCGTATTTTTCGGCCAGGGCCTTCGCAAACTCCTTCGCCGCTTGCAAATAAATCGGGTCATCCCAGAC
>CADBLC010000050.1 GCA_902795385.1 Fibrobacter succinogenes
GATGAATTCAGCATCCTTCAAGAAATCCCAGAAGAATTCGACGCCCTTCACGTTCGGGTCGGTATCTTGCGTGACATGACCGCTGTAGAACGCCTTGTTGACAAGGGCTGTGTCGAGCTTGATCCACTTGGCAATAATTTCCACACTCTTCTTGTGGTCATTTTGCACCAGTTCTTCGGCTTCGATTAGCGACTTGACCAAGCGCTTGTAAACGTCCTCGCGACCGTCAATCTTGCGGAGCGAGGCTATCAGGCGGCAGCAGATGTGGCCCGGATTGATGTCCTTACTGCGAAGCACCACGGAAAGGCCCGCTTCTTCGGCACGGAGGTCATGCGGTCCCCAAGTGACGCCTGCGTACACGCTGCCGTTCTTTACAGCTTCGATTACTGCAGGCGGGTTCTTGAGTTCCACGATGGTCACGTCTTTGTGCCAGTCGATGCCTTCTTTCTTGAGGCCGCCGCGAACGATGGCGTCGGCAGTACCCAAGCGAATCGTCGCGATTTTCTTGCCCTTGAGATCGCTCAGCTTCTTGACGGAGCCAGCGTTTTCCTTGCGGGTGATGACAGCCTGGTCGCCACCCATGATACCGCCAATGACGCGGATGTCTGCGCCTTGTGCAATGTGGATGAGAGGAGCGAGTGAACCGAATGCACCCGCATCGAGTTTACCTGCACGGACTGCGGCGATGCCGTCACCGGAATTCGAGAATTCCACTAGGGTCACGTCAAGTCCGTTCTTCTCGAAGATGCCGGCATCTTTAGCGATGAAGAATTTTCCCTGACCCGTAGAAGAGAGGTAACCGATGGAAATCTTGTCTGCGGCAAAAGCAGATGCGGCACAGACGAGAGTGAAAAGGAATGCCAAAGCAATCCGAGAATGCTTTTTATGAAGATTATGATTCATTGTCAAACCTCCTTATTAGAATCCGTATGTTGCGGAAAGTTGATAACGGTTCAGGTCGGCTTCCTTTACTTTCTGGGTGCCGGCAGTCAGGTAATCCGTTTGGATGTGAAGGTATTCAAATCCGAGCGAGAAGGCTTCGGTCAGGTTGTAGGTCGCGTTTGCGAAAACGGAAATGTTCTGTTCGCGGCCGCCAACGGTTTCGATGTCGTCTCGGTCCAGTTTGTCAATACCAGAACCCACGTTGATTGCCAGCTTTTGAATCAACTTGGCCTGCAATGCAATCCATCCACCGTAGGCCTCGATGCTTTTTACGCTTTCAGGATCGTTGGCATTGGCTGCAAAACCGCGTCCGATGCCTGCGGCGTATGTATCCAGGTTTTCGCCGATGAATCCTTCGCCAAGAACGGCGATCGTGCCGGTAATGGGAAGGGTCAAGTCCACATTCGCAGACCATGTGGGGATATCCTTGGCATCGCCAGTGTCATCTAGGTCGATTTCTTCCTTGCCGTAATGGCCCGAAACGCCGAGGCCGACCTTCTTGTCTTTTACCCACAGCGGAACGGCAATGCCGATGCGTCCCTGGAATGTGGGAATGTCAGCATCGGTGCCGGTTTCTGAGGCGGAAGTCGTGTTGTACGGCTGGTTTTCGCCGATGGTGCGGACAATGGCGGCTGCAATGTCCACGGAACCTCCTGCAACGGGGATTTTCTCGGTGAGTCTCAGCTGGGCCCTGCGCAGGCCCGCATCGCCGGAATTATTGAGAACGCCGGCATTGAGCGTCGGCGTCACCAACGGAGAAATCACGTCCCAAGTTTGACCGCCCAAAATGGAGAAGCCAGTCTTGCCGAAAGAAACTTCGCCATAGCCGTGACGGAGGCGCGGATTGGGATTGTTGGCGGAACCACCCCCGTAGAAGTCCACTTCGACCTTACCGTTTGCCTTGAGGTATGTCGAATCGTCACCGCTCGAAAGGTTGAGGCCGATTCGAGTCAGATTCGGGGTGAGATGCCAGCCGCCATCGTTTTCGTTGGTGAGGTCCGAGGCTGCAACGAAGTTGGCGAAGTTGCCGTTATTGCTCTTGGAATCTTCGTAGGCGGCGTTAAGAGATGCAAAACCGTAGAGGGTTGCACTTACGCCAGACTTTGTAGTGACAGAAAGAGGTTCTGCGGCGAAAGAGGTGATTGCAGATAAAAGAATAATCTTGGCAGCTAAATTTTTTGATGTGATATTCATTTATAAATCTCCTGATTGAAAATTTTTATGAGTTGAGCAACCATGCAAAAAACTTTTTTGCACGATGCGATTAAATTTTGTTTGGTGGGGGTGAGTGCTTACTGGCGAATGCCTTGAGCAAAATTATAAAGTCTACACATATAGGTATCCTCGTTTTGATTTGTTTGCTCTTCGGAACATGACGTTCTCGAAATTTTGTGCGTTAAAAGTAGAAATAAAAATGAGCTTGTAAAATACTTTTTCTTTATAGCTTAATATAGGGTTAGACTTGAACAGAGGCGGTGACAAAAAGTGACTTCGAGCTTTTTAAGAAAATGCCGCCTGAATAATCAAGCGACATTTGTTAGGAGAGTAAAAAGAATTGTTTAATTTGTCTTAAAATTATTTTCCGCCAACGGATGCGCTGTAAATCTTTTCGAGCAGATTCAGCGCGCCCTTGTAACCGACGAAACTACGATTGATAATCAAGGTTTCGCTGGAAGGGGGAGTAACTTCGAAGAACAAAGCTCCCTTGTCGTTGGCAAGATTGATTTCCCACGAAGAAGCGAGAATCAAGGGCTTTCCAGAAGAGAAATCGACTTCCTTGATTGATTTTTCAATCAGGTAGCCATCTTCCTCAAATTCCACCTGGACATCGACGCCTTCGCTAATGTTGTGGAAGGCTTTTTCGATCTGCTCGCGGAATTTCTGCGGAGGATCGTCGCTGACAATTGCCTTGCGCGGAATAAGTCCGATCTGGTCGGCAAGGAACTTGGTGTAGGCAAGCGTGTAGGCAGAATCAGCGGTGATGGCGAATTCGCTCGGCATGCCGTACCAGTATTCAGCAAAGAATTCAGAGAAGTGTTCCAGATAGTAGTAATAGATACCATTTTCTTGTTCAATGAACTTTTCGCTCTGTTCCTTGTCGATTCCGGCAAATTCGACAACTTTACGGATGAATTCGCTTGTCGCTTCGGCACCAATGGGAATTTCAGGAATGTGAAGGAACGGCTGACCGTATTTTTCTTGAAGGTGTTCGGCATTGCGAACGCCAACCCAAGGCGAAACCACCAGGTTAAACTGAGCTTCCGGAATGCGCAACCAATCTTTGACACCATTATTTTCAGGTCCAAACAGCACGTTGACTTCAAAACCTGCGCCGCGAAGAATGCGGGCCAGTTCCTGATAATCACCGCGCCAGTTCTGGTTGTAATACGGAACTTCGGACCAGAGGTTGATAAGGCCCTTCTTGCGTTCGCCCTTGTAATCGCCGACAAACTGATCGACGATGGCGTTCACGACTTCTTCGTGACCGAAAAGGTTGTTGCCCTTGAAACCTGCGGTATCAACAGCGACAATCGGGTAACCCAAATCGCGATATTCGTTAACCAGGCTCGAGACGTCGTCACCAATGAGGCCGCCCACGCAACCGGTGAGAACGACATAGAGGTCGCCATTGAAAACCTTGAGCGTCGATTTGATCAACTGATCCAAAGTCTTGATGCCGCCGAACACGATGTCGTTTTCGGTGGAGTTTGCGCTCGGCATGTTACCGGCACCGGCGTAAATGCTACCCTGGAAACCGTTTTCGAACGTGAGGAAAGCAGTTTGCTTGAGCTGGCAACCCGGAGAGCAGTTGGCAATAGGCACGGCACCCTTGATGCCGACAACCGTATTAGACGCGCCAACTGCGCAAGAATAGCGGGGGTCCGAAATAGAATTGCTTTTTTTCTTTGTTTTAAGTGCTTCTGACATTTTCGAAATCTCCCTTACTATGCGTTTTCCGAATAGGATTCTTTATCTTTGCTGAACTTGAGGTTTCTCGGTTCAGGAAGGTCGTTAAGTGTTTCCGGGTGATGCGTCAGGTAGAACGGATCGTCCTGAGCGAGCCACCAATCAGAATACGGGAGCTTTACATTACGCTTGAGAACCTGGTTGAACTTTGTACGCGAAAGAACGCCCTTGAGCATTTCGCCAATGCGGAGAATACCTTCGTAGCCCACCGGAATATGCTCGTCGCCCATGGTGAGGGTCGGGAATCCGAGGTGGCCCGCAACAGAGGCAAGACCCGGATGACGAATGAGCAAGAAGTCCGTCTTGGCGCGCTTCAAAAGCTGCGGAAGCTGGAAGGCGCGGGTCTTACTTACGGTATAGTGCGGAATGTCGCCGTAAGTTTCCACAAGCTCTTTCAACGTGTCCTGATGTTTTCCAGCACCATCGTAAATGGGGTCGTGATGGAAAACGAGGGCTGCGTCGTGGCCAATTCCCAGCTCCGAAAGAACGCTGATAAGGCCGTGAGCATAAGCAGAACCCGTCATCACGATGCCATTCTTGCCCTTGAAAAATTCGCGGAGTTCGGCAAGTTTCGGGGCGATACGTTTGTGTTCGCTTTCGATGTATTCTTCGACTTCCTTTTCCTTGCCGACAACCTTTGCAATGGCGCGGAGCCATTCGTCTGTACCCTTGATACCGTAAGGCTGCGGAGCGTCAATTTGCGGAACACCGAAGGATTCTTCAAGTGCGGTCGCCATGTAGCCGCCCAACGTATCGCAGAAGGTAGCGGTTGCGACAGCTTCGGAAGCCTGGCGGATTTCTTCGAAGGATGCCGTATCCAGAAGGTAATTCACGCGCAGCCCAAGCGGAGCAAGCATTTCGGAGAAATAGTCCGTTCCCCAAAGGGCAACGATGTTAATCAAGTCATTCTGCTTCTTGGTCGGGTGACGTTCCACAATCTGGCGAAGAACGCCATGGAAGGCAATGTCAAAGCCAGTAGACCAGTGCTTGGAGCGGAAACCTTCGCAATGCAGCGGAATGATAGGTACGCCGACTTCGGGTTCCATTTCTTCGGCAATGGAATCGATGTCTTCACCGATAATAGCGGTAGCGCAAGCCATGCCGATGAAAATAGCCTTGGGGTTGAAGCGTTCCTTCGCGTCACGAATCGTTTGGCGAAGCTTTTCGGAAGCGCCGAACACCATGTCCTGTTCTTTAAGGTTGGTGCTGATGTTCAACGTATTTTGCAAAGGCTTGCCGCGACGCTTAAGGCCCACATGCATAGAAAGGTTGAATTTGGAGTTTTCGCCACTGCAGCCAATCGGAGAATGGTCAATCAGGGCGCAGTCCGTCAAATTACCTACCTGGCACTGGATAATAGCGTTAGAGCACATGGTTTCTTGGTTGAGCGGGGACGCTAGCTCGCAAAGCTTACAGCCACTACCCTTGCCTGCACAGCCGCCATGTTTTTTTGCGCTGCGTTCGTCATAGGCAGATTCCTTAATCAGGTCGCTCGCCTTGCCGTCCCAGCCGATAATCGTACCCAGTCGATATTCGCGGTTTTCGACCGAGGTCATGTTAAGGTTAATATTGGTCGATGCCATAGGATTTATTTCTCCTAAATCTGGTAGTCTTTTTCCATCATGCCGTAGTCGATAAGGATCTGTTCCAGACGATCCTGCGTCATCGGGGTCGGAACGGTGAACATTTCGTTTTCGTCGATGTTCTTGGCGAGTTCGCGGTAGACGTTTGCCTGGCTGGACTTCGGTTCAAATTCAATCACCGTCTTCTTGCGAATTTCTGCCTGCTGCACGATGTTGTTGCGCGGTACATACTGAATCAGCTGCGTGTTGAGTTCCTTGGTAAAGGCACGGAGCAAATCGAGTTCGTTGTCGACGTTACGGCTATTGCAAATGATGCCACCCAAGCGCACTTCGCCATGCTGGGCATACTTCGCGATACCCTTACAGATGTTGTTTGCTGCATAAAGGGCCATCATTTCGCCGGAAGCGACGATGTAAATTTCCTTGGCCTTACCTTCACGAATCGGCATGGCAAAACCACCGCACACCACGTCGCCCAACACGTCGTAGAAAACGTAGTCAAGGTCTTCGGTATAAGCGCCGAGCTGTTCGAGCATGCTAATGGAGGTGATGATGCCGCGACCTGCGCAACCCACGCCCGGTTCCGGGCCGCCGGATTCCACGCAGCGAACGCCCTTGAAGCCAATCTTTTCAAGGTCGGAAAGCTGAATTTCTGTCTTGTTGTCGCGAATGGTGTCAAGCACCGTCTTTTGGTGAAGGCCGCCGAGCAAAAGGCGAGTAGAGTCTGCTTTGGGGTCGCAACCGACAACAAGAACGTGTTTGCCTTGTTCTACAAGGCCTGCGGTCAAGTTTTGAGTCGTGGTGGATTTACCGATGCCACCCTTTCCATAAATAGCGATTTGACGTAAACGTTTTGCCATAATTTTAAGTCTCCTTAGGTTGTTTGTTGCCTACAGAAACGCTAGGTGGCGAAATTTTAGAATTGTCTTTTTTGATATCCAATATCTTTCGGGGATGTTTTTTGAGAAAATTTCAAAAAAATCTCTCAGCCATAAATGCTCCCTATAGTCGGATTTGGCTCCAATCTATACCTAGCACAAAAAAAGTTTTTTTTGTCTTTTTTGCCATCTGATTCGTCTTGGATTTTGCTATTCGGCTTTTTAAATTCTAACCCACTTGTTTCATAGAAAAAACTGATAAGCTGCGGAACGCTAGGTAAATGTTCAACAATTTTTCAGCAGAGACTATGGCAATAAATCAAGAAACTGTTTTTAGAGAACACCCATGCTTTGGTGCGTGCAAGAACAGAAAAGGACGCATTCACTTGCCGGTTGCTCCGGGATGTAATATCGAATGCCGTTTTTGTGACCGCCGTATCAACGAAGATGCGCAGGTTCCCGGGAATACGAGCAAGGTTATCAAGCCTGAAGAAGCCTGCGGATACATCCGCAAGGCACTCGAATACGTACCGGAACTTACTACCGTGGGTATTGCGGGGCCGGGCGATACGCTGGCGACCCCTTTTGCGCTGGACACGTTCCGCCTTGTCAAGAAGGAATTCCCGAACCTTATCCGTTGCATGAGTACTAACGGACTCTTGCTCAACGACAGGGCGGATGAAGTCATTGAAGTTGGAATTGATACCCTTACCGTCACGGTGAATGCCGTGGATCCTGAAATCGAGGCGATGATCAACGCTAGGATTTTTTACCATGGCAAGACCTATACAGGTGTCGAAGCGGCCAAAATCCTTATTCACAACCAACTGGAAGGTATCCGCAAGGTTGCCGCCAGCGGGACACTCGTGAAGGTAAATACCGTGCTTTGCCCGGGTATCAATGACAAGCACATCGAAGACGTTGCAGCCACCGTCCGCGAAGCCGGTGCAATCATCTACAATATCATTCCGCTCATTCCGCAAAACGGATTCAAGGATTTGCCCGCCCCGAGTGCAAAGGCGCTTGCAATCGCTCAGGAAGAAGCGGGCGTATTTATTAACGTCTTCAAACATTGCTCCCACTGCCGTGCCGATGCCGTAGGCGTTCCCGGCGTTTACGATATCGGTGCGCAAATCTACATGGACCGTATCCGTGTAAAGGAGACCTTCTCTCATGGCTAAATATAAAATCGCAGTAGCCACAAACGATGGTGTGAATGTCAATGTTCACTTTGGGCATGCTGCCGCATTTGATATTTATGAAGTCGATGATGCGAGCGGAAAATTTGAAAAGATCGAAGTTCGCGTAAAGCCGGAACATTGTGACGGAACGTGCGGGGACGGCACTTGTGGCCAGCGCGATATGGAACATTTGTCGATGCTTACGGCAGCAAGGAATCTATCCGACCTGGATTACGTTCTTTGCTCGCAGATTGGCCCGCAGGCAATCCAGGCTTTGGCGCGCTTTAATGTCCGTGCGTTCGATATCGGTCTCCCGGTTGCTGACGCAATTGCTAAAATAAACTTATATCGCAATAAGATTGCTCAAAGAGCCCTGAAAATAAGGGAAAGTATAGTCTAAATCTATAGAAAGTCCTAAAAAAATTGTATTGGACGCAGCGACAAACGCGTTCTATATTTTTTGCCCGCTATTGGGGTGCTTTACATGGACTATAAAAAGACTTTGACTTTTCAGCAATTGCGTTATGCCGTCGGGATTGCCAATACGGGCTCGTTCAGCAAGGCTGCCGAGATGCTGTTCATATCGCAGCCATCGCTGACAACGGCAATCCAGGATCTGGAAAAAGAAATTGGCATTATCATTTTCAACCGCACGAATCGCGGCGTGACGCTCACGCCCGAAGGCGAGGAATTTGTAGCTCGCGCAAATGAGCTCATAAACCATTTCAAATCGGTTGTAAAGCGCTATGGCAAGGAAGAACAGAAGAAGAAAAGATTCGCTGTTTCGACGCAACACTATTCCTTTGCTGTCAAGTCCTTTATGAATATGGTCAAAAGCTACAATATCGATGATTACGACTTTGCGCTCCGTGAAACAAAGACTAAAGAAGTCATCGATGATGTGATAAGCCTTCGCAGTGAAATCGGAATTATCTATCTGAGTGATTTTAACCGGAAATACATTACTTATCTACTCAAGGAAAACGATCTTGTTTTTCAGAAGCTGATTGTCTGCAACGCTTATGCCTACATGTGGAAAAATAATCCCCTGGCATCCAAGCAGTATGTCACTCTTGAAGACCTTTCGCAGTACCCGTGCCTTTCGTTTGAACAGGGCGAAAGCGGAAATTACTATTTCGCCGAAGAAATATTGAGTACAAATGAATATCACAAGACGATCAAGGCGAATGACCGTGCTACCATGCTGAATTTTATGGTGGGGCTTAACGGCTACACGCTTTGTTCTGGAATTATCAGCGAAGAAATAAATGGATCCGATTATGTTGCCGTTCCCTTCAAGGACGATAACGGTGAAAACGACCGTAATATGGAAATCGGTTACATTGTCAAGAAAAACTTCATGTTGAGTACCATTTGCCGCATCTATATCCGCGAAATGGAAGAATACTTGAAGGCTTACACTGCTGAACGCAATATCTTATCGTAAGATTCGCTTTCGAAATTTTAAATCTTAAATAAAGTATGTCAAATCAGATTTTTCGGTGGAGCCGAGCATCGTCGCGACTCCGCCGAGTTCCACGCCGTCAATCAACTCTTCTGCAGTGATTCCCATCAGTTCCATCGACATCTGGCACGCGACAAATTTCACACCTTTCTGCCTTGCGCTTTCAATCAATTCTTCCAGCGAAGAGACTCCGTTCTGCTTC
>CADBLC010000051.1 GCA_902795385.1 Fibrobacter succinogenes
GGAGGCAAAGCTCGTGCGCCAGCTCGAATCGTGGGTGGGCAAGGCGAGTCACGTGGTTATCGTGGGCGACCTGTTCGAATTCTGGTACGAATACCGCTACTACGTGGCCTCCGGCCACATGGAACTGTACCGCGTACTTGGGGAGCTTGTGCGTTCGGGTACGCAGGTCCACCTGCTGCGCGGTAACCACGACTTCGCGTACGGGGAATTCTTCCCGAAACAGCTCGGAATCCAGGTTCATAACGAACTCGTCCTCGAAATCCAGGGCAAGCGCGTCTACTTTAGGCATGGTGACGGCGTCCCCAAATCGGACCGCGGTTACCGAATCCTGCGCCGCATCCTGGATTTCCCGCTCAACCGCTGGCTTTTCCGCAAAATCCACCCGGACATCGGCATGGGAATTGCCCGGTTCGTCGGCCGCAACAGCCGCAGGTACGGGGAATGCAGGCCTGTTCGCATCGAGGAGTACCTCACGTGGGGCGACAAGGTCCTTAAGCGCGGCCCTTACGACTACTGCATCGTGGGACACCATCATACCGCCGGCATCTGGAACGTCGATAACGGCTTTGTCGCGTCTCCCGGCGAGTGGATAAAAAAGCCCGCCTTTCTCCAGATGGAAAAAGGCGGGATTGAATTGAAGTTTATCTAGCGTTTACTGCGGTTCGCCGGTAGCTCGCTTTTCCGTTGCCTGCATCATCTTCTTGCTGGAGTTTTCACCCCAGATGGCGCTGACAAGGTCTAGCCCTGCGAACTTCTGCCAGTATGTTTCTACCCAGCACCAGTGGTGTTCCTTGCCCTGGTCGTCGGTAACCTTCCAGTTTTTGTGGACCGAGAAGGATAATTCCTGCGGCTGGGGCTTGTTGTAAGCATCACCGGTTTCCTCGGGCTCGATAACGATGGTCCATACCTTGCCCGCGGTGCGGTTGTAGATGAAAACATTGAACGCTATTAGGATTACCCCGACTATAATGCTCCACTTGAAGTTCTTCTTCGAAAGAAGGAAGATCAGGAGGAGAACCAGCAGAATTGACAGTGCTGCGAAATTATAGTGAGTGGGGTAGAATACCTTGAAAACTTCAATCATTTTGATCCTTTGTTATTTTGCCTTCTTAGCAGCCTTCTGCTCGGCAATGAGCTGGGCTACACTAAAGGTAATAACTTTTCCGTCGATTTTGCAAGCGGTACGGAAGCTCTTCTTCGGGAGAGCGATGCCGTGGGAGGAAAGCGTACCCATGAAGGATGCGTTCGCGTGGCTTGCAATGGTACGGACGTTGATGAATCCCTTCTTGCTGAATGTGAGCTTGAAGGTCTTCTTCGCGGTGTCGTATTCCGCGATCATCGTGTTGTTCTTGGCGGTTTCGACGGCAGTGCAGCTGCGCTTGTCGAAGATGATAGTGCCGCGACTGTCGATGGAGAGCATCGGGATGCCGGCGGAATTACGGCAGGCAATGAGTTCCCAGGCGCCTTTCTTCTTGGCGGGGGCCTTGCCTGTGAAGACGATCCTGGCACCTTCCTTAGTCATAGTATAGGCGCCGGTGACAACCTTGAAGCCCACAGCGTTCATGGCACCCTTGAAGTACAGAAGGTAGCCGGTACCGTTGGGCATGAACCTGAAGGAAGTGGTCTTGACTGTCTTGCAGGGGGTCACTGCAATGCGCTTGCCTTCCTTGTCGACTTCGATATCCGCGTACGGATTCTTGTCGAGCTTGAGCTCCTTGGCAACTTCTTCGCTGAATCGGATGAAGCCGCGGATGTCCATTTTGATCGTGATTTTTTCCATATACACCTCGTGTTATTGATTGTTGCTTTAGAAATAAAGTAACAATTTGAGAGTGAATTTGCAAGTTTGTAAGAAAAAAATTGGTAACGTTGTGATTAACTAAACACCCAAACTCAAAATTTGCTAGTTACACACAAAGTAATCTTAATTTACTCTTAATTCCTTGATTTTATTGGGTTTGACGCTTGATGTAAAATTTCAGAAACAGATTTTTGTAATGTATTTTGACCCCTTTTGTGAACTTTTGTTAATAAAAAACTAAGTTTTGTCTTGTGATTGTCCTCACAAGAATTTTTGCGGTCTTTGAGCAAAATCACATCGCCAGAGCGCTTTTTTAGCTCGTTTTCGGGGATTTTTTCCTTGGCCCGGATAAGAAAACGGGGGTAGAGGAGCCTGTATTTCTCCGAAATGGCGTCGGCGATGCTCATGACCGGGTCGATGAGGATGAGTTTTTGACCGTCTCCAAGCTGTTGTGCGGCCAGGATGGCGCCTGTGCCGCGACCGACAAGGAAAGCGGGCTTTTTACCGTTGATCTGCTTGGCGCATTCCGCTATCTGTCGGGCGTCGGACTCGAAGTTGTCTGCAGAAGGCGTTCCCTTGTTGTTGGCGGAACCGCGGTAGTTGAAGGCGACAAGGTTGTAGCCCTCGATGCCCTGCACTTCGGCGAGGAACTGCGCTGCGTCTTCGTCGGCGTCGGGGTAGTAGAGCAGGGAAGGGTCCTGGGCGTTTCCGATGGACCAGCCTTCGAGCGTTATGCCGTCTTCGAGCGTGCAGGTGAGCGGGCTGGAAACCTTCTGTATGGCGGCTTGCGCTTCGTTGTGCGTGATGGCGCGCGGGTAGGCGTTCTGGCGTTCGGTAAGGGCTAGGTAGAATACCATGGAGGCGTAGATGAGTAGGAGCCCTCCTGCGAGACGGAGCGCGCGCAAACCGAGATTCAGTACGGTTTTCCTCATATCCATTACCACGTCAAACAATATAGCAAAATGAAAAAGGACTTCCGGTGGAGTACATCCGGAAGTCCAAGGGATGGGATTGGGTGTTCCCTAAAGTTAGACAAAAAATCGGCGAAAAGGTACACTTTTTTTTCAATTTTTTTTGAAAGTGTTCTCTCGATGTTCCCAAGTATAGGGCTTTGGCAGTGTTTTTTAGCATATTTATTACAAAGGGGGTTGTTCCCAAAAAAATAAAGATTTATTTTTAATATTGATGAACGTATACGCTTACTACAACTACAGGAAGTACCTGCAGGACTACTACGAATACCGAAAGTCGGTCCAGCGTTATTTCTCCTATAGGTCCTTCGCGAAGAAGGCGGGGTATTCCTCGTCCGGATTCTATCTCGACCTGATTCGGGGGCGCAAGTCGCTTACCCCGCAGATGCTGCCCAAGTTTATTGCCGCTCTCGGCCTCAACGAGCGCGAGGGGCGTTACTTTACCTTGATGGTGGACTTTACGCATGCGACGACTGCCGCTTCCAAGCAGCAGATCTTTGACCAGATGTCCGCCCTGCTTCCGCGCACCATCAAGACGCTCACCAAGAACCAGCAGGAATACTACAGCAAGTGGTACTACGTGGTGGTGCGCGAATCCCTGGCCGTGCTGAACGTGAACGACAAGAACATCCAGGAACTGGCCTTGTTCTTGAACCCGAAGATCACGCTCCCGCAGGCAAAACAGGCTATCCAGCTTTTGCTGAACCTCGGCCTTATCGAACTGGCCGAAGACGGCTACTACCGCTCCGTGAACAAGGCGATTACCAACGGCAGCGAAATCGCTCCGCTGTTTGTCCACCAGTTCCAGAAGCAGATGATTGACCTCGGCAAGAATGCCCTGGATCATTACAGTACCGAACGCAGGAACGTGTCCTGCATGACGATGAGCGTCTCTGCTCAAGGTTTGGAGCGCATCATCAGCAAGATAGACCTATTCCGCAAGGAAATCGTGGATATCGTCCGTTCCGACGAAGGCGAGTCCATGGTTTGCGAAATGAACATCCAGTTTTTCCCTTTGAGCAAGGAGAAGACGGCTCTGCCGTCCGATACGGACAAGGAGGATGACCGATGATGCGATTTGTTAATGCTTACGGCATGGCGCTGGTTGTCGCCGGCGCGGTGCTTTCGGCCTGCTCGGATTCTTCCGATTCCTTTACCGGTACCGTGACCGATACCGGCAATACCCTGGCGCAGGTGCGCGAGGTCTCGGGTGCTGTCGCCCTTTCCGACGGAAAGTCCGCGGTGGGCGCCACGGTCAGGATGGCCTCGGTCGTCGAAGACGGCGATTCCATGCAGACCCCGCAGTATATCGAGACCGTCACGGATTCCAAGGGCAAGTTCGCCTTCGATTCCGCCTTGGCCGACACGTTCCAGCTCGCCGTAATCGATACGGTGCGCAAGGAAATCTCGTACCTGCCGAAAACCACGGCCGGTGCCGAGAAACTCGAAAAGATCAGTCTCGAAAAGGCTGCCGTGTTTAGCGGAGTGCTCTACAACGACAAGGATAACGAACCGGCAGTATCGGTCGGCTCCCATTTCAAGGTTGCCGTGCCCGGAACTCCGTTCTTCCAGAGCGTGTTCGCCGCCGATTCCTTCTTTATGCTGATTCCGGCAGGAAAGTGGGATTTCGCGTTCTGCCCGGGTGACCCGCAGATTATTTCCAAGCTCGAAGAAAACGGCGTTGAGGATTCCCTCATCTACCGCTCCTGGTCCATGACCGATTCCGTCAAGGCGGGCGATACCCTCTTTGCGGGGCCGTTCATCTGGAGCCCGAATGTTAAGGCTGATTCCCTGATCAAGGAAGAGGAAAAGGTCCTCGAGAATACGTCCCGCATCTCTGGCCGCGTCTACTGCAAGTCCGGCAAGGAATGTGCAGGCGTCGAGGTGCAGATGATTACCGACATCTTCGGCTTCGACTTTGTCGAGGGCGACGAGACGGGCTTTGTCGCGCAGACGGTGACGGACAGCCTGGGCTACTGGTACCTGCCGGTTCCCACTGAAGTCCCATTTGACAGTTTCCGTGTCGAATTCCGCCGCCTCAACAAGGATTCTACCGTTTCGGAGTCCGGCCTGAGCCGTTACGTGAAGGCTTCCGAAGTCATGAATATCAAGGATACCCTCAGCATTGGCAAGACGACTCTCTCCAGGCCTTCCGCCTTGCTCAGCGGCGTGACCCTGGTTATCGACAAGCGCGATACGAGTCAGTCCAACAACTGCATGGCCTACAGCGTGGTCGTGGGTATCAAGGGAACATCCCATTTCATCAGGGGCGTTACCTGCAATATGTTCAGGATCGACGAACTGCCCGCCGGTACGAACGATATCGTGCTGTACCCCGGTGACACGAGGGTCATCTCTGCCCTGCAGGAGCGCGAGGCCCCCCTCAAGGACTATGTGACGGTAACCCACGTGGAATTGCCCGAAGATGAGTCCCTGGACCAGCAGTGGATGACCTATACACCCCCCTCGGTGGCAAATTCGGCAAAATAATTCCGGATTACCCCTTGCACAATTTTGATTATTTTGCTAAAATTGTGCCCACACTGAGCTATGGTGTAACGGTAGCACAACAGATTCTGACTCTGTTTGTCTAGGTTCGAATCCTGGTAGCTCAACGAAAAACTCTTTGTTCATACCCCTGAGCAGAGAGTTTTTTTATCTTAAAAATACCACAGGTCAATGGGTTGCAACCAATGACCAATGACCAGTAACTAGTATGGAATTCTTCGATTACTTCGAACAGGTGTACGGCGAGCGTTGGCCCGCCTTGCTTGAAGCCCTGAAGGGCGAGGGCAATGCTGTCCGGCTGCAGTTCGGGGAGTCCCTGGAACCCTATTTTTTGGACGAGGCCTCGGTTTTTGCCGCAAAAATGCTCTCGGTGGAACCGGGTATGGACGTGCTCGACATGTGCGCCGCCCCGGGCGGGAAGACCCTTGTCATTGCCTCCATGCTCCAGGGGCAGGGCACGCTCCAGAGCAACGACCGTTCTCCCGACCGCCGCCTCCGCCTGCAGCACGTCATCGAGAATTCCCTCCCGCCGCAGTGGCGCTCCGTTATCAACGTTACGGGCTATGACGGCGTCAAATTCGGGCTCCACCGCAAGGAATCTTATGACCGCATCCTCCTGGATGCGCCGTGCTCGTCGGACCGGCACGTACTGCAGTCGCCGACGCACCTCGCGGAATGGTCCGCCAAGCGTGTAAAGCGCTTGTCCGTAGAGCAGGGATCGCTCTTGGCTTCGGCGGCGGACGCTCTCCGTCCGGGGGGCGAGATTGTTTACGGCACTTGCGCCCTGGCGCCTCTCGAAAACGACGCCGTAGTCGCGAAAATCCTCAAGAAGCGGCCTTTTTTGGAGGCTGTTCGCGTGGAGGAGATTCCCGAAGGTGCCGACCGCACGGAATACGGTGTCCATATCCTTCCGGACCGGGCTCGCGGATGTGGACCTATTTATTGCGCAAGATTGCGTAAACATTGATTTTTATGTATCTTTAGGGTATGTCTAAAAGAATCGTACCCTTGATTTTTGCCCTTGCGACCGCTTTCGCCTGGGCTCAGGAAGATAGCTGGGACGAAGCTCCCGCCGCTCCCGCTTCTTCGGCCGAGGTCTCTGCCCCGGCTGACTCGGCAGCCCAGGGAGCAGCTACGTCCAGTTCGTCGGTTGCCGCTCCGGCCTCCAGCGCAGCTCCGGTGTCGCGTGAGGTTGCCGTACGCTACTGGGTTTCCGGGGATTCCGTGGAACAGGAAGCGATTTTCGTGAAAATCGAGAAGGATACGGTCTACCTGAAGGCCCCGACCGAAGCCGACATGAAGAAGTTCGAGAAGCTTGAGGAGAAGGCGAACGTCGCCCTGCAAGAGAGCAACGGCCAGGAAGTCGAGGAAGACGAGGACGAAGAAGTTGAAATCAAGAAGGATTCCGCCGAAATCATCATGACGGACGCGGTCAAGAACTCCATGGCCGAGGAAAGTGATTCCGCGAGGGCCGCCCGCGAAGCTGCGGAACAGCTGGCGCAGGATGCCTCGGATGACTTTGAAACGGCACTCAAGAATGCCGAGGTCGCCAAGGTGGAAGAGGAAATCCGCCAGCGCGAAATCCAGGACAGTATCGAGGCCGCCAATGCTAACCCCTTCATCAAGATTTTCAGGCTGAACCTGAAGCGCCTTTTCAACCTCGAAGACAACGTGATGATCGACCTTTCCCTGTCTAATTACGTGGTGCCCGTGGTGGTTGAGGAAGAAGAACAGATGGAACTCTATCCTCCGGGAAAGGCGAACCTTCTTGTTGTGTCGAATCCGGCAGCCTGCTCGCTGTTCGTGAACGGCATCCCGCTCAAGCAGGTGGCGCCCGATACCATCAAGAACATCAAGCCGGGCAAGTACACCATCTCGGTGATGCAGGTGCTCAAGGACGTGGAATGGTGGGGCTCCGCCGTTGTGAAAATCAATGCCGACAGCCTGAACAAGGTTGAAATCGCGGTACAGCGCCCGCAGACGAGGCTCACGCTCAACACCGACCCGGAAGCCGTAGAAGTCTTTATCGACGAACAGCCTACGGAAAACATCTTCCCGGATTACATCACGGACGTCGTGGTGGAAAACATCAAGCCGCAGCCCAGCGTGCAGCTGTATTTCCGCAAGGTGGGTTACCGCGATACCACCATCACTACCGAAATCAAGGCTTACATGCCGAACCTCGTGAACGTCGAAATGACTCCGGTGCTCGACGACCTGGAATTCATCGAACAGCAGAACGCCTTCAACAAGGAACGTAGCCAGCGCCGCATCGGGCGAGGCCTTTTGTGGGGCTCCATCGTGCCGTTCGTGGCCGGTGGCGTGATGTGGTTCCTTGCCGAACGCAACTGGAGCGATGCCGCCGACAAGAAGAAGGCCTACGAGAAGAGCGCCTTTGCAAGCGAAGATACCAAGAAGATGGTCAAGGACAACCACGACCTGAACAAGAGTGGCGATATCAAGGGTATTATTGCCGGTGGCTTGGGCGCCTTGGGTATAGGCCTCCTAACTGCTGGCATTATCTTGGCATTCTAGTTTTTTTTGGATAAAAAAGGAGGGACCTCTGATGAGGTTTAGTTCTGTATTTGGAACATTGTCTTTTGCATTGGTGCTTTCACTTTTCAACGCCTGTGGCGATGATTCGTCTTCGGGCATTGAACCGCCAGCAGATCATGGTGACAAGCCGTATTGCGAGGTGACCGTCACCGAGACTGGATTTGTCCAGGAAATCTATATTCCCAATTCCATTTGGGGACAGACAAGTGTTTCGCTCAAGGACGACCAGATGACCTTCAAGCTTAAGGAGGTCTTTTATGAGGGGTATGACCTCGATCCGGATTCCGTCTGCGAGCATCTGGCCGATGCCTATGCTGATGCGGCCGGCTCTTCGTTTAGGTGCAATAGTAGCGGCGCCAGCTATGTTCTGAAAGTCTCTGCCTCGAATACGACTGCCATGAAAAGCGGACTCGCCGCCAAGATAAGCCAATGCGATTCGCTTGAAGCTGTCTGGGGCACGCGTCCCTCGTCCAGCAGCGATGGGGCTTCTTCGGCGAATTCGTCGTCCTCGAAGGGTTCCTCTTCGTCAATCGGCTCGTCTTCGAGCAGCTCGTCCTCGAACAGCTTGTCCTCGAATAGTTCTTCTTCGGACGGTTCGTCTTTGAACACTTTTTCTTCGAGCCTTGGCACCACGGTTCCCAAGACCAAGATTTTGAGGGGAGATATCTACAACGCCTTTATCGACAAGCGCGACGGCAAGGCGTACCGTGTAATGCAGGTGGGCGATTATGTGTGGATGCTCGATAACCTCTATTATGCCGGCGGTACGGGTGATGAAACTCTTGCTGGGAATGTCTATTGCAGGGCCAGCGGGACCAAGGGGTATCTGTACGACTTTGCCGCGGCGATGAACAATCCGACTTGTCGGAATAGCTGGTGCAATTACGACGATGTTGTTGTTCAGGGCGCCTGTCCCGATGGCTGGGCCCTTCCGCCGGCCAGGGCATGGGAAAAACTGAAAACGGATTTGAAAGATGTGTCTTCGTTCTTTGCCAATCCTCTTGGCGAATGGTCCGACTCCTGGAGAAATGATGGTATTGCCCGTTTCTGGTCGTCGACGGAAGATTCTCGATCTGGAGGCAAGGAATACTACTTCTCGCTCAGGCAAATCCAAAGCCAGGGCTACGACAAGTCCATGGGATACGCCATCCGTTGCATTGCGATGAAGGATGTGGTGCTGGATACTCTCGTGGAAGAGCCGAAAAGCAGTTCCTCTTCTATGACGGCTTA
>CADBLC010000052.1 GCA_902795385.1 Fibrobacter succinogenes
CCAGGGCCTCGAAGAAGTGATGAAGCAGGTCCGCGCCGCGGGCTGCAAGGTGCCGGTCTCCGCCGACATCCACTTCCAGCCGAAGGCCGCGTTCGAGGCACTCAAGTGGGTCGAGAAGGTCCGCATCAATCCAGGTAACTTTGTCGACACTGGCATCCTCACGCTCGAGAACCAGACGGACAAGATGTTCGACGAAGGCAAGGAGAAGGTCGCCGAGGCTTTCACGCCGTTCGTCCAGGAGGCCAAGCGCCTGGGCCGCGCCATCCGTATTGGCGTGAATCACGGTTCGCTCTCGGCCCGCATGATTTACCGCTATGGCGACACGGTGGAAGGCATGGTGGAAAGCGCCATGGAATACCTGGCCGTGTGCGAAGCCGAGCATTTTGACCAAGTTGTTTTGAGCCTCAAGAGCAGCAACCCGCGCGTGGCGATTGCCGCCTACCGCATGCTCGCCGCCCGCATCAAGCAGGAAGGCTTCAAGCCGTACCCGTTCCACGTGGGCGTGGACCGAGGCCGGAGCCGGTGCCGACGGGCGTTTGAAGTCCGCTGCGGGTATCGGTGCGCTTTTGCTCGATGGCCTTGCCGATACGATTCGCGTGTCGCTCACCGAAGATCCGGTGGCCGAAGTCCCGGTGGCCCAGGAACTTATCAAGGCGTGCGCTTTGCCTGCTGCGCCGACTGCATACAACGTGCCTGTCCTCGAGAAAGACCCGTACCATTACGAACGTCGTGCGACCGATGTCGTGAAGGTCTCGGGCGTAGAAATCGGTGGTGCAAATCCGGTGAAGGTCGGCGTGAAGGCCGACGCGATTGCACTTACCGGCGAACGCCGCAATGCGGAGTTCGCTCTCGCTAGTTTGGACGAAAAGCCCGTGGTGCAGTTCAAGGATGCGATGGATATCGCGGGCTTTGCCTCGAATCCCTCCGCCGTGCCTGCGGGTTCCGTGTTCTGCTATACCGGCGCCGAGATGGTCTCGGGTGTGCGCGCCCTTGCTGCCGCATTGGATGCGGCAGGTCGCCAAGACCCGATTCTGCTTTACGCTAAAATCGGCGGCACCGAAAAGGAAACCCTCCGCGTGTCCGCCGATATCGGAAGCCTTGTGACCGACGGTCTTGGCGATGCCGTCGTTATCGACGGCTACAAGGGCGCGAAGGAAACCGTGCTTTTGGCATTCGATATTCTGCAGGCCGCCTACTGCCGCCGCAGCAAGACGAACTTTATCAGCTGCCCGAGCTGCGGCCGTACCTTGTACGACATCCAGCAGGTGATGGGCAAGATCAAGGCCCGCTTTGGCCACCTCTCGGACATTTCCATCGGCATCATGGGCTGCATCGTGAACGGCCCGGGCGAGATGGCGGACGCCGACTTCGGCTACGTGGGCGGTGGCCCCGGCCGCATTACCTTGTTCGAGGGCAAGACGGCTGTGAAGAAGAATATCCCCGAAGAGGACGCCATCGAGGAACTGGTGAACCTCATTAAAGAAAGAGGTCGCTGGCAGGAACCTTAAAGAATTGACAATGGATAATTGATAATGAATAATTGTTAAAGTCGCGGCTACGCCGCCAAATTGAATAATCATCAATCATACATTATCAATCATCAATCATTTTAACAATCATCCATAAGAGGACTAAATCATGGCAACTATTAAGACGATGAACAACATTTCCAAGAAAGGCCTGAGCCTGTTTGGCTCGTTCTACCAGGTTTCCGACTCTGTCGAAAATCCGGATGCCATCTTGGTGCGTTCCGCCCAGGTTGATACCGACAACTTTGACGGCCTGCTGGCTGTCGCCCGCGCCGGCGCTGGCGTGAACAACATCACTATCGACAAGGCTTCCGCGAAGGGCATCTGCGTGTTCAACACCCCGGGTGCAAACGCCAACGCCGTTGCCGAGCTCGTGATGACCGTGCTCGGCATGGCCGTCCGTAACGTGGACAAGGCCGCTGCTTGGGTCAAGAACCTCGACACCACCGACCCGGACCTCGCCAAGACCGTCGAAAGCGGCAAGAAGAAGTTCGCCGGTATGGAACTCGCTGGCAAGACTCTCGGCGTCATCGGCCTCGGCAAGATTGGCGTGCTCGTTGCCAACTATGCCCGTTGGAAGAACATGCGCGTCATCGCTTACGAACCGTATCCGAATGCCGCCAACATGCACGAACTTTCCAACAAGGTGGAAATCGCCGACCTCGACACCGTGATTGCGAAGTCTGACTTCCTCACCGTGCACGTTCCGTTCATCAAGGGCGTTACTGAGAACCTCCTCAACCGCAAGAACCTCGCCGGCTTCAAGGGCAGCTACATCATGAACTTCGCCCGCGGTGGCATTGTGGAAATGGCCCCGGTCAACGAAATGCTCGCTTCCGGTTCCCTCCAGGGCTACCTCTGCGACTTCCCGGATGCCGACCTCATCAAGAACGACAAGGTGACCTGCTTCCCGCACCTCGGCGCCTCTACCGAAGAAGCCGAAGAAAACTGCGCTGTGATGGCAGTCGAAGAATTGAAGGACTACATCGAATTCGGTTGCGTCCGCAATTCCGTGAACTTCCCGGCCCTCGTCGATCATCCGCATGCCGGCGTCAAGAGCCGCGTCGTGGTCATCAACCAGGATGTTCCGAACATGATTTCCGAAATCACGAAGGTGTTCGGTGCCGAAGGCATCAACATTGCCTCGTTCAGCAACAAGAGCAACGGCAAGATCGGCTACAACCTCGTTGACGTCGAAAGCAAGGTCGATGACTCCATCATCGAGAAACTTTCCAAGCTCGACAAGGTCATCAAGGTCCGCGTGATTCATTTCTAGTTGATTAACAACTAGTTTTCATACATCTTTTCGATTTCTTCGGCGTACCGCGCTTCGGCGACGGCACGCCGAATTTTTAATGTGGGCGTGAGTAGCCCCGATTCAATAGTGAGCTCGTCGCCGATGAGCGTCCACTTGCGGATTTGTTCCCAGTGGTTCAACTTGCGGTTGACCTTGGTGATATGGCGGTTGATGGATTCGCGGATGCGGACCGAGTTCATGGCTTTTTCGACGCTGAAATCGTCGTGCGAGAACTTGAGCATGCGTCGAGCGCCTTCCGGGTTGAGCCAGATGACGGCCGAGACGAACTTGCGGTCGTTTGCGATGACTAGCGCCTGTTCTACGACGGGGTGGCGGCTGATTTCGAGTTCGATGGGGTTCGGACTCACGTACTTGCCGGTACTCGTTTTGAGCAGTTCCTTGATGCGGCCCGTGAAGTTCAGGTAACCGTCCTCGTCAAAGAATCCCTGGTCGCCTGTCTTGTAGTATCCGTCGGCGGTAAATACCTGCGAATTGAGTTCGGGCATGCCGTGGTAGCCGCTGAATACGCTTTCGCCCTTGACCAAGATTTCGCTGTTGTCGCCGATTTTCACGTCCAGGTAGCTGAGCGGCTTGCCGATGGAGCCGGGCCTGTTGTCGGCCAGGCTGTTTGCCGATACCACGGGGCAACATTCCGTCATGCCGTAGCCTTCGCGTATGGGAATGCCGACGTTCAGCAAAAAGCGCAATATGGACTTGTTCAGGGCGGAACTGCCGCTCACGATGAACTTGAAGTTCCCGCCGATGGCGTTTCTCATCTTGCGATAGACCAGTTTGTCGTAGAGCCTGTAGATGATGGAACGGTGGGCGCTCGGGGGCGCAATCTTCGCGACCTTGATGGCGTTGTTGATAACGTAGCGCTTGATGCCCTTCGCGTTTCCGCCGGAGGCCGTCATGCTTTCGTAGAGGCGTTCGAGGATTCTCGGGACTACGACCATCCCGGTCGGGCGTACTTCCTTCAAAATCACGGCGAGATTCTTGGGGCTGTCGGCAAAGTAGATGGCCGCAGCGTTAAGCATGTAGAAGTAGACGACCATGCGTTCCAGCACGTGTGCGACGGGGAGCACGGTAAGCGCGCGGTCGGTCTTGGGGTCCATGGGGTAGAGGCTGCGCAGGTTGTTTATCTGCACGAGCATGTTCCGGTGGCTCAAGTCGGCCCCCTTGGGGAGGCCCATCGAGCCGCTTGTATAGATGATGCTGAACAGGTCGTCGGGATGGATCATCTGGATCTGGTCGTCTACCCAGCTGTAGTATTTACCCTGTTCGCCGAGTCGCCGGCCCTCTTCGACCAGGTCGTCCCAGTAGATGGCGTTTTCGGGCAGGGTACTCCTGGAGTCGATGCAGATGACGAGCCTGAACTGGTCCAAGAAGGCCTTAAGGGGTTCTTCCAACTCGGCGACGGAGTTGACAAAGAGAATCTGCACCTCGGAATTGTCGCATTGGAACTGGAAATTCTCGGACGAGATGTTCGGGAACAGCGGGACGGTCCGGGCGTGGTTTACCTGGATGGCGATATCGGCCAGAAGCCATTCCGGAGAACTCGGGGCGATGATGCCGACGCTTTCGCGGGCCCGCAGGCCGCGGTTGTTGAGGGCGATGGCGGTAAAGATGGCCGTATCGCGCAATTCTTCGCGAGAATAGTGGACCCATTGCCCGTCAATCCTCTTGTACCACCCGTTAAAGTCTTTCCGGGAACAGGTGGAAAAGAACATGGCGGCTAGCGATGTGGACTGGGAGGGTTCCATAGTACCAAAATACAATCATTTTTCCGGGAATGGCATGTTTTTTTTGCTAATATATTGTAAGCAGTTATACAAAAAGGGATGCTTATGGATTTCAAGGTAACTTGTGTTGCCGCATTGGCGGCGTTTACCGTTTCTACGGTGTATGCCCAGGTGAAACTGGGTGATGCCGGCGGCTGGCTCGAATCCGCGTACGCGCAATGGGCCGACGACGGTTCTGACAGCTACAACGTTTACTACTCCGGCGAGGGAAATTCCGGCGTGAAGGTGGATGCTTCGCTTGTTCGCAAGTACGGTTCCACCTGGCGAGTCGATGTTCCGGGCCTCAAGGCGGGTAGCTACACACTGAAAATTGTCGGCGTGAAAGGCGGCAAGGAAGGCCCCGCCGCAGCGACCGAGACTCTCGCGGTTAAAGCGTACGACCGCTCCGGCTTTGCGTTCAGTAACGGCCACGTTCCCGGTGCCTACAAGATGGACGGCACGCTCAAGGACGGCGCCGTTATCATCTACATCACCGAATCCACGAAGAACTCGGTCAAGCTCGACGTCACGACCGACAACAAGGGCGGAACCACGAGCTGCACCGGCTTCCAGGCGATTCTTACCGCCATCAAGAAGGGCTTCGAGAAGCGCCCGCTCGATTTCCGCCTGGTAGGCAACATCACGGACCCTGATTCTACGGACAAGGGCGATATCCTGGTGGACATGGGCAAGAAGGAAGGCATGGCGGTGACCATCGAGGGAATCGGTCCCGACGCGACCGCGAACGGCTGGGGCATCCGCATCAAGAACGCGCAGGACGTGGAAGTCCGTAACCTCGGTATCATGAACGTGAACAGCGGGGAAGGCGACAACATCGGGCTCCAGCAGGACAACAGCTACGTGTGGGTGCACAACTGCGACTTCTTTTACGGCGATGCGGGCAGCGACAAGGACCAGGTGAAGGGTGACGGCGCCCTGGACTGCAAAAAGTCCACCTACGTAACCTTCAGCTACAACCACTTCTGGGACAACGGCAAGTCGAACCTGCTCGGCCTTTCGGAAGGCTCGACGGACGGGCTCTACATCACGTATCACCACAACTGGTACGACCATTCCGACAGCCGCCACCCGCGCGTGCGCTACTACAGCGCCCATGTGTATAACAACTACTACGACGGCAACGCCAAGTACGGTGCGGGCTCCACGCTCGGTTCCTCGGTGTTCGTGGAAGCAAACTACTTCCGCAACTGCAAGTACCCGATGCTCACCTCGATGCAGGGGAGCGACGTGTATGCGGGCGGCACCAAGCGCGACCCGAAGAATTACGGCACTTTCAGCGACGAGGACGGCGGAACTATCAAGGCGTACGGCAACCGCTTTGAAGGAAGTTACACGTTCATACCGTACGGGGCGAGCAAATATGTGCTGAAGGGGGCGGAGACTGCTATCGGTGAAATCGATTCCAGGGCGGATTTTGACGCCTATGTGGTGGATAGCCGCGATACCAAGGTCCCCGAAACTGTCAAGTCTTACCAGGGCGCGAATTTGTACAACAACTTCGATACCGACAATTCCGTGATGTACAAGTACACTGCCGAGACCCCCGAGTCGGCTAGAGACAACGTTGTCAAGTATGCCGGTCGCGTGCAGGGCGGTGATTTCAAGTGGACTTTCGACAACTCCAAGGACGACGAAGCCTCCGAAGTGAATCAGGCTCTCAAGGATGCGCTCGTTGCGTACAAGGGCTGGAGCGGAGCCGTCATTTCCGCCTACAATTTTAGCGCCGATACCGGGACAACCGTTATTCCGGGCCGTAGAGGTGTCGCGGGCAATGTTTCCGCCATTCGCTACGTCGCCAGCGCCGCTCGTCTCGAAATCGTGGCGTCCGGCCCCTTCCGTATAGAAATCCTGCGCGTGGACGGAAAGAAAATGTTCTCCGGCCGTTCCCGCGTAATCGACCTTTCGGGGCTCCGTCCGGGGGTATATTTGGCCCGTTTAGTCCAAAAAGGGCAAATTGATGTAAAAACTTTTTTAAGATGACCTTTTTTCGTGAGCATAATCAATTGTATCCAAAATTATTACAGAAGAAATGGCTTTTTTAATCTATTTTTACGGCAAAAGGGATTGGTGCAACCACAAATAATAAGGATGTAGAATGAAAAAATTTCTATTGGTTATGATGCTTGCGGCCGTATCGGCCATGGCTATCAGCAAGAATCGTGTTGGCCCTGTGAGCCAGTATGGTGCTCTCAAGGCAAATGGCAGCAAGCTTTCCGGAACTTGCCAGGCGTATTCTAACGAGGCCGTCCAGGTCAAGGGCATGAGCCTTTTCTGGAGTTCGGGTGCAGATAGCTCTACGGCTTTCTACACCGAAAAGGCAGTGAACCTCATGGTGAAGGACATGGGTATCGAAGTCATCCGCTTTGCCATGGGCGTGAGCAACGACTTTGACAAGGGCCGTGGCTATGCGACTGGCGGTAAGGACCTCCAGCTTGCCTACCTCAAGAACGTCGTTAACGCCGCTATCGAAAACGACATTTACGTGATTATCGACTGGCATATCGAAAGCGCCACCGGTTATACCGACCAGGCTGCGGAATTCTTCGAATATGCCGCCAAGACTTACGGCAAGTACCTCAACGTGATTTTCGAAGTCTGGAACGAACCCACTGGTGGCTGGGGCGATGTCAAAAACCATGCTGACAGGATTATTCCGATTATCCGTAAGTATTCCGACAACCTGATTCTTATTGGTAGTACGGGTTGGTCCAGCAATCCTGCTGAATGCGCAGGTTCCTTTAGCGACAAGAACTATGCTTGCACCCTCCACTTCTATGCAGCAACACACTCTGCCGGTGGGGACAAGTCCCAATCTGCACAGTCGGCCATGTCCAAGGGTGTTCCCGTGTTTGCATCTGAATGGGGTACCGTTTCTGCCGACGGTAACGGCGGTGCCAACCAGAGCGCAAGCCAGGCCTGGATTGACTGGATGAACCAGAACAAGATTTCTTGGGCCAACTGGTCCGCTTCTGGCGTGAACGAAGGCTCTGCCGCGTTCAACAAGATCAACCTCGACAACGGTCTTTCTTATTCCCAGTCCGGCCAGATGGTCAAGGGCTGGATGAACAAGGGCAAGACCTATAGCGATTGCGGCCTCCAGAATGGCGACGCCACTGCTCAGAGCGGCTATTCTCAGGGTGTTGCCAACGGTGCCAAGACCGACATGATTGACGACCTGGAAGACAACGACCGTTATGCCTACACGGGTGGTTTCTGGTCTGCTTGGACCGACGCCGGCGAAAAGGGCGACCATGGTGTTGGTGGCTCCTCGATCAGCAACGGCAAGTGGGAAAACGATTTCGGCAAGGAAGTCTTCGATGTGCTCATGGAAAGCGACGGAGGCAAGAACACTTCCAAGTACATGGCTGGCCTCAAGGGCATCAAGCTCGCCCAGGGTACCTACGAATACGCTCCGTATGTTGACCTTGGCTTGAACCTTACGAAGGACACGTCTCTCTTCGACATGAGCGCCTGCAAGGCTATCAGCTACAAGTTCAAGGGCGCTAGCCACAACTTCCGCGTTGAAACTTCTCTGATTGACAACTGGAACTTCCACCACGTGAACAAGGACGCTTCCGAAGACTGGAAGGAAGTCGAACTCACTTGGGACCAGTTCAACCAGGAAGACTGGGGTGATAACGACAAGCACTTCAACCTGAAGGACAAGGGCCTCAACAAGGTCATGCGTCTCGCCTGGGAAGTCAAGGGCGTGCTGAACGTTCCGGATGCCCAGAACCAGCCGAAGTACAACTACCTCTACGTGGATGATGTCCGTTGCGACGGTATGAGCATTACTGCTATTTCCAACATGGATGCCCCGGCTTCTTCGTCTAGCACGGTTGCCAAGAGCTCCAATAGCGTTGTGACTTCTTCCTCCTCTGTCACTCCGACTTCTTCTTCTGTCGTGATTTCGGATATCCTCGTCATCGACGATGTGGAAGACGGCGACGAAGTTCTCAATACGACTGGTACCTGGTACGCTTACACGGATACTTCTTCGGGTGGCCTCTCCTCGATTACCAACGTCTACGATCCGACTCTTCCGGGTTATGTCGTCGTGCTCCCGGGTACAACGGACCCGACCAACGGTTCTGCCAACTTTGTTGGCCTGCAGGGCATGGTCTGGGGTGAAGGCACTTACGAATACGATCCGTTCGTGGCTCTCGGCCTCAACATGAATGCCGATACCTCTCTGGGTGTCGACCTGAGCAACTGCCCGGTGCTTAGCTACCGCTACAAGGGTGCTGCTCACCAGATCAAGATTCAGGATGGCCAGGTGACTGACTTTGCCTACCACTACCGCAAGCTGGTTGACGCTGCCGACTGGACGCTCGTTACCTTCGCTCAGGAAGAATTCAAGCAGCCGAGCTGGACTCAGGATCCGAAGGTCCTCAACTGGGCGAACATCAAGAAGATTGCTTGGGAAGTCATCGGTGCCAAGGGTTACACGGATACCTATCAGCCGACCTACAACTACCTGTACGTGGACGACCTCAAGTGCGTCGACCAGGTGGTCAGCATTCCGTTCGCCGCCCGCTCTGCAAGTGGCCTCAAGCTCAGTGTGCAGGGTTCTGCCCTCAACATTCTGGCTGCGAAGTCCGGCACTATGAAGGTGCAGGTGTTCGACATGATGGGTAACGTCGTGAAGACCGTCTCTGAAAGCGTGACCTCCGGCATGCACCAGGTTTCCCTGGAAGGCATGACTCGCGGCAACTACGTTGTCCGCGTGATGATGGGTCGCGATTCCAAGACTGCCCGCATCAGCCTCCGCTAGACATCCTTAAAAAAATTGCCTCGGCTTCGGCCGAGGCTTTTTTGCTATGCCTTGCTAATGACTATTGGAGGTCGCGTTGCAGGATTTCGCACTTCTCCTTTTTCCTGTTTGATGCCTTGCTTATCGCAAGGCATCTTAGACAAGGGAAGGCTCCGCCCTCCCTAACACCCTCCTTTCCCAAAAGCGAAAGACTACTGTAGGTCTCTTTGGAGTATTTCACACTTGGCTTTTTTCCTGTTTGAAGCCTTGCTTATCGCAAGGCTTCTTAGACAAGGGAAGGCTCCGCCCTCCCTAACACCCTCCTTTCCCAAAAGCTAATGACTATTGGAGGTCGCGTTGCAGGATTTCGCACTTCTCCTTTTTCCACTCTTCAAAAGTGTCGTCGGCGATGTGCTGCTTGGCTTCGCGCATCAGGTGCAGGTAAAAGTGCAGGTTGTGGATGCTTGCCAGCGTGAACCCGAGGGATTCGCCTGCATGGTGCAGGTGGCGCAGGTAGGCTCGGCTGAAGTTGCGGCAGCAGTAGCAGTCGCAATTCGGGTCTACCGGCTTGTCGAATTCCTCGGCATGGCGGGCCGCCTTGTAACGCAGTACGCCTTCGCTCGTGAACAGCATGCCGTTGCGGGCGTTACGGGTGGGCATCACGCAGTCGCACATGTCCACGCCGCGCTCGATGAGTTCCAGCAGGTTCCAGGGCGTTCCTACGCCCATCACGTAGCGGGCGTGGTCCTGCGGC